>CAZKYQ010000056.1:0-14126 GCA_964556975.1 uncultured Ignavibacteria bacterium | reverse complement strand
CGGAAATAAGCGTACCCCAAATCTCCTGTCGCGTACGCGAAACTGTGCAGGTCGCCAATTTTTTTAAATATACTTCTCGCGTTTTTGAGTTTTTCTGTTGCTTTTGTGAGATATCCGCGCGAAGTAAAATTCGTGCCCAGATTAGCGCAGGAATAAGCTTCGGACCTTGACGCTCCGATCCGCTTAAAAATCTTCTCCGCTTTCTCATACGATTTCGCCGCATGATGAAGTTTCCCCAACTCATCGCTGATGATCCCGAGATTATTTATTACTTTGGATTGGCCGCTTAAATCTTTGAGCTTCCTATAATATTTTAAAGCTGTTTTATAATATTGTGCCGCTTCATCAAGTTTCCCCAGGCTCCAATGACAAATCCCCAAATTGTTGTATAAAGATGCCGCCAGTTCCGGGGATATATCGTTTTTAAGCGTCAATTCCAATGCTTGAGCAAGGAGCTTTTGGCAGGGTTGCAGTTTGCCTTTTCTTCGGGCAATCTCGGCTTTGCCGATTTTGCAGAAAACAACATTAGCCATATCCCTTGGCGCCATTTTCAAAAGGCCATCAATAATTACATCGGCCTTTTCATATTCCCCTATAGTACGATAGATAATCGAAAGCTCTCTGCCTGAAGCCGATTTCAGATTAACGTCATTATTAGAAAATTCTATTATTTTCAGATAATCTAATTCCGCCATTTTATAATTCGCCGTCGCTTTTGCCAGTTGCCCTCTAAGCTGAAGAGTCTCGATGATATTTTTTTTATCTCCGTATTTCTCAGCTGTTTCGAGAGCTTTTTTGAAGAAATCTGAAGCTTCATCGTTGGCGAATTCGGACGCCGCTTTCTTACCGGCCAATAATAGATATGGCAAGGCCATTTCCTCTTTCTCGGCGAGCAGATAATGCCGGGCGATGGTCTCCGGCTTTCTTTTTACGAATCGCTTTCGCGACGCGAAATATTCCGCGGTTTTCAGATGCAGCGATTCTCGCGCGGAAAACGCCAACCCGTTATAAGCGACCTCTTGAGTCAGAATATGCTTGAATATGTATTCTAAAACCGGTTGGCGGCGTTCTACCGGAGTGAGGTCCAGCTGGTCAAGTTCATTTAAGTATTCTCTTAGTTTGCGGCTTCTTTTCTTGTCGGGGAAAATATCGGTCAAAACGTGGTATCCGAATATGCGTCCTATAACGCTTGCCGTTCGGACAGTTTTTTTAACCATTTCACCGAGATTGTCTATTCTCGCTGTGATGACCGATTCAATTCCGGTCGGTATGTTTTCGGCGCTATTGAACCGGTCCGCCCCAAGCTCTTTAAATGCTTTCGCCATTTCTTCCAGGAAAAATGGGTTTCCAGCGGATTTTTCGATAACTTCGTTAATTATCGCTTCGTTCGGATTCAAACCGTCCAGTATAGTCATAAACAATTTTTTGGAATTTTCCGCTGTCAACGTTCCAAGCTTAAGGACTTGAATATTGGGTGACTTGGCAAGGCTGTCGAAAATCTCTCCCGGCCGGCTTAGAAATAATAAGCCGGGAGCGTTTTCAAATTGCATCAAGAGTTTGATAATATTAAGAGAGGCGTTATCGATCCATTGAATATCTTCGATAATGATAATTAATTTTTTATCTTTGTTTATGCCGCATATAATCCTGCAAAGGATATCGCTGATTTTGCTCTTTTTTGTTTTGTCCGGTATGTTTTTCAAATGGGGCGGAACCGCCGGAAAATAGTCCAACAGCGGAGCTATAAGCGGCTCCCATTCCTGTTCCGATATTTTTTTCAAATTTCTTTGGAGAGAAAGCCGCCTGGCTTTTTGCGGCGATTTACCGCTGAGCCCCAAAATCTCCAGTAGAACAGATTTTATTGGCCCATATCCGGTTTTTTCGGAAAGTTTATAGCATGCGCCCTCCGCACACTTGATATTTTTATCAGAGGCCATCTCTTTAATTTTCGAGCAAAGAAGAGACTTGCCGGAACCTGGCTCTCCGGCGACCATCATAATTGATCTTTTGTTGTCTTTGATGTTTTGCGCAAAGGATGATGCCCGAAGTAATTCTTCATCTCGCCCGATCATCAGGCCGGATGATTGCCGATGGGTTGATTCGCGAATCAGCTTGAATATTTTAACGCCATCTTTCTTTCCCTTGACATTTACATTTCCCAAATCTTCAAACTCGAATATGCTCGCGCAATTTTTGGCAATTCCCTCTCCTACGAAAATTGCGCCATACTCAGATTTTGACATCAGGCGGGCCGCCGTATTTATAGCGTCGCCCATAGCAGTATATTCTCGGCGCGCCTCTCCGCCGACATCACCGACAAAACAAAGTCCTGTATTAATTCCATATCGGTGCTGGACAGGATGGGCAAAATTTTTGTTTAATTCAACCAGCGATAATTCAATTTCAAGGACTGTTTTCAGGCAATTTTGCTGGTCCTGCCCATAACATTTTGGGGCCCCGAAAAAGATAAGCATTTTTTCTGAATCCCCGCAGGAATCAAGCCTGGCAAAATATCCGCCATGCTTTGCGACGATGTCATTAATTTGAGTATAATAGCGATTAATAAGTTCGGATGCTTTTTCAAAATTGTTTTCTAAATTTTTCCTTAAAGAATTTATTCCTATAAATAGGCTGGTTATTACACGATGTTCTCCGTCTATTTTTCCCTGGTTGTAATGTAATTGTTCTATAAGGCCATGGTGCATGAATTTCTTTAACCTATTATATCCGGAATCTAATTCAAAATCTTTCCTGTTTTCCATTTGTACTTTATTGTTATTATTGCAGCCTTTGGTTTTACAGATTTTGAAGCCATCCTTTTCCCGGACAGTTTCTATTTTCAATGTTTCAGCCGCTTTAGCGGAGAACCCCAACTGCCCCAACTCGGCGGCATCGGCGGCGGCATGCGCTTGTTCAACAGTTTTTCCGCAAAAAAGATGCTCTTTACGGTCATTGCCAATAATAAGGCTATATATTTTCCCTTCGCTGATACCGGCATGAATATCCAATGAGAAATCGCCTGCGGGAGTCGAGATATTTCCATTTGCCGATATCCACCCAATGAGGTCTCTGGCGCATTGATAGGCATCGTTGGTTCTATTATTTCCTTTAAATAAGACAAGGAAAGCGTCTCCGCCAAACTTGATTATGTCGCCATCGTATGCGAACACAATACCCAGCAGGGAATTAAAACATTCGTTTATTATTCCGGCAAGCTTTTCGCCTCCAAGCCTTCCCAGCTCCGATAATTTCTCGGACATTGCGGTAAACCCGGAAAGATCGGCGAACAATAGGGTCCCATCAATTATATTATCGCGCTTATAATTCTGATTTTTCTTAGAATCTTCAAGAATGATATCAGGGATATATGGAAATAAATAATTGGGGCTTGTTTTTTCCATATTTATCTACCGGAAAAAATAAATATTCTATACAGGTACAAAACGGTAAGGTGGAAAGCCTGGTCTAAAAAATACATTTGTTTTGAGCATTTATCAGAACGGCCCTTGATATAATCCTGTAGCCAGTGTTCGATAAAAAGAAATCCCAAAAATAGAAGCGTGCTTGTTTCATAAAACAAGCCGTCAAAGTATAGCAAAGAATAAAAAATGAAAAACATCCAAATACAAAGCGCGTAAAGAATAACATGATATAAAAGAATTAATGGAGACGATTTCTTTTTTTCAGCTACATAGTCGGACTGCAGCGCGTAATCTCCAAAAAGATGGCCAAGTATAAGGAAAAATAACAGGTCCATAGATCATTGCGCGTTGATTGGTTTAGCCTTAATTTTTGCCGCTGTTCCAAGTGGGATTTGAATATTGAATATAGCCCCGCCTTCGGGGTTATTTTCAGCCCAGACTTTGCCGCGGTGGTTTTTTATTATTCTCTTTACGGCAAGAAGTCCAAAGCCGTGGCCCCGCTCTTTTGTTGTGAAATGCTGTCTGAAAACTCTGCCTAAGCTGTCCTCGGTAAATCCATAACCATTGTCAATTATTGAAAGGACGATAGAATTTTCTTCGGGCTGATAAAGCGTTTTTATAATTATTTTTCTATTGTTTTGATCATTTTCCAATGTTGCGTCGGCGGCGTTATTCAAAAGATTTATCAAAACCTGCTGAAATTGGCTTTTATCGGCAATTATGGGGGGTAGCGCGGAATCGAAATCGCAAATAATATCAACATCATCAAATCTGTTCTGGGGCTTTAGGAAGAACAACTCGTTTTCCAAGAACATATTCAAGCCAAACATTTCAGTATTTATCTCAGGGCTTGAATACATCATAAGTCCATCTGTAAACTTGGTCATTTCCTCGATCCCTTTCTGGATCGACGCTATCTTATTATCGTTCGTTTCATGTTTGCCCATTTTGAGATTCATCTGAAGCAATTCGAGATTGCCCTGTACCAGCGCGAGATAATTATTAAGTTCATGGGCGATCTCACCGGCCATTTCGCCTCTTGTAGCCATCCTATCGAGATCTATCATCTGCCGTTCAAGGTTTTTTTCTTCAGTAATATCCAGCCCCATATAAAGCGAGGTAAATATCTCTCCTCGTTCATCAATGACCCTGGCCCCGACAAGTTCAATTATCAGCTTTTGGGAACCTTTCGCCTGTGTAAGGATTTCACCGGACCATGTCTTGCCATCGCTTAGACAGGTTTCTATTTCATCCCATAAGCTCTTGTTGTCCAATGGCGAAATTATTTGTTGGATCTCACATCCCGCCACTTCATTAAAATCGTAACCAAACACACTTTTGGCGGCGTTATTAAATATGAAAATCATCCCTTTGTTATCGGTAACAATAATGAAAAATTGCGAAGCGGAAATAATAGTCTCTAAGAATTTATTGGCGGATCTTATGTTTTCATTTGATTTTTGCAGCTTTCGCGTTGTTTCGATTAACTGCTTGTTTGTTCTTTCAAGCTGTTCGTTTTTCATTTCGAGGTCCCGAATCATTTGCAAATCAGCCTCGCGGAGCCTTGATGAAAGCGCGCCCATTACTTCCGTCGCCATAGACGGGTTCTCTGATATCATATTTTTAAAATCTTCTCTGGATATCTCCAATACAACCGAATCCCGTATCGCTTTGGCGGACGCGAATCTTGGCGAGTCTTCTAATAGCGCCATTTCTCCAAAAAAATCACCCTTGCCTCTTTCGGCAAGTCGGATCTGCTTATTCGAAGATATATCGCCTTTTAAGATTTCAATAGTGCCTGATTTTATTATATAAAACGCCTTGCCTTGATCGCCCTCATTAAAAATTATTTCGCCCTTCGAAAAAGAACGTTCTTTAATTGTATCCAACAGTTTCCCGAATATCTCAGGCGGGATGCCTGAAAAAACAGGTACGCTTATTAATAAATTAAATACGGTTCCGCCCATAATTTTACTCCAATCAAAAATAATATCGACATGTTTACACTAAATTTTATATATGAGACCATAATAAGGATGGCTTTTTTAAAATTTATCAGAGGTATTTCAATGAATTTTGGCGGAAATGAAACTTTTGGGTGTGGAAAGCGATTTCATATTGTCAGGGAGAGTAGAATTAGAAAATAAGGAGCAATAGCCTAAACTAAATCCGATAATTTGACGATAAAAGCTAAGGCAACATTATTGGCCGGCCTTGGGTCAACGGAAGCATCCGCAGTGAAGTTTGGCAGTTTTTTGACAAAGGTGTTAATGAAAGTTTGGATGATTTAGATAACAATAACAACTATATTTGTTTTCTTGCTTGGCAGATTTCTTTGGCCGGTGCTAATATGGGCGGGTTATAAAGGAGTTAAATATGGCTAAATTATCAAAAAATATTTCCAAAAAGGCTTGACAGTCCTTTTTTCCGCTGGTATAGTTTTCCCAGAAGTAAACGGGACTATACCCGTACTTTTGGTGTTTTGACAATGAGTTTTGTTGTTGCATTGGTAAGGAGGGAACTCTATAATCAAAAAAATGGAGGTGAAACTGGGAGCAAATGCTAAAAATTTGGTAATTAGTGTTTACATCAAAAATTTAACTTATGGTTTCTAAAAAGGAGGGATGTGATTTGTCTTTGAAGCCTTTTTTTAGGCTGGCCTTGGTGGCCCTGTTGCTGATGACGTTTTCATCCGCATTAGCAGGAACGGTTGGCAAAATCTCCGGAAGAGTTATTGACAAGGAGAGTAAAGAGCCTCTTCCCGGCGTCAGCGTTCAATTAGTCGGTACCACCACCGGTGCAGCCACAAACATCCAGGGTGAATTTTTCATAATCAACGTACCGCCAGGTGTTCATACAATAAAGGCGAGTTTGGTTGGTTATGGGCCCATGGAAGTTGAAAACTTAGTCGTCTCAGTTGGTTTGACGACAGATGTGAATTTTGAATTGAGTACCCAAACAATTGATATGGGTACGATCACAGTCGAAGCCACCCGCCCATTGATTGAGCGGGACGTTACTTCTTCGAGAACTACTATTGCCCCGACCCAAATTACCGATTCCGCGATTGATGGCCTTGTTAATGCCACCGGCCTGACCGCAGGAGCGGTCTTGGGATCATTCAGGGGCGGCAGACAGGGTACCGGCGAGGTTGTCTATTTACTCGACGGCGTAAACCTGGCAAACCCGATAGGATCATCTCAAAGAGGTTACGATCCGGGTGACGGCGGACTCGCAATGGCGACAACATTGCCGAACGAAGCTGTAGCTGAGGCCGAGGTATTAACCGGCGGGTTCGGCGCCGAATATCCGAATGTTCAATCGGCCGTCATTAACGTTGTCTCCAAAACGGGCGGAAGCAAGTACTCTGGAAAACTCAAATCGAAAGCGTCGCCAGAAGTTATCTTTAGCAGCGGCAATACCGAAGATGACGTTTTTCACGTACCGTTCATGGAAGATACTACCGTTGTTTACCGTGATATCACGGTCCAAAGAGACGCTATTGACGATGAAAACAGATCTGATTATTTCGATATGCGCCAGCATGAATTCTCATTTGGCGGTCCCATACCGATTCCCAATGTCGATCTTCCCGGCAAAATGTCCTTTTATACTTCCGGTATTTACACTTACCGCAGGAGCATGAGAGATTTTGACAGCTATACAAGATCGAAATCAATACATGGTAAAATTACGTATGACATTACATCTTCAAAGAAGATAACGGTTTCAGGACTGGTTTCCCGCGGCGATCGCAGGAACTGGGCCCACAGTCGTAATCTGACGCTTACCTGGGGTGAACCTGCATATTATCATCGTCGCGACGTAGATCTCGAGACTAACGAACTTGTCTATGTAGATACTTTCTACACGCCGTATCATTTCATTTACGGCCCCGGGCATAGCGGAAGCGATGTTCCGCCGGCGCTACTGGACTATTGGTCGCAACAATTTGGGGTTGATACCTCTGCTGTACAACAGTATTTCGATGATAATTTTGGCGGTGAGCTTTACACTAACTGGGCCAATATGCCTGATTCTCTCAGGAATGGAGCGGCTGAATATATTGAAAGTTTGGGATGGGCCCGGCGCTATACTGACTATAATATGGCCCAAAGCCTGGGAGATCCCGAAACCAGATCAGACGAATTCCATGTTAGTTTCACTAACAACCTAAGCTCAAAGAGCTTTTACAATGTGAGCTATTCTCGATTCTTAACCGCCCAGGAAGCTCGAACTCGCGATCCTTGGGACGGCCATCCATTAGGCCGTGGTGAATTTAGCGAGGCGAGATTCAGCCCAACCGGAGCGACAATCCAATCATCCCAATTGGCAGTCAGTCCGATGTGGTTAACGACCACTTTACAAAATGATAAGGCTATCACCCATACCGTTAAGGGCGATTTCACAAGCCAGATCAATTCAAATAACCTGGTTAAATTCGGCGCCGAGATCAATAGCTATGATGTATTGTACGATTATCATGGCTTCGCGTCGGGCGGTAATGAATACACATCACTCTATCACCATAAGCCGCTTCAATTAGCGGCCTACATTCAGGATAAAATCGAGACCGAAGGGATGATCGTCAATGTCGGTCTGCGTTTTGATTATTTCAATCCTAAGACTGTCGTACCGTATAATCCGGCCGATCCTTTGAATCCGGGTTATGACAATGTAAACAGTGATTTGTACGATCAAGTGACAGACCTTCAAGCGAGGCTTAAGAACGCTGTTGACGCAAAGAATAAGGACCAGCTGTCCCCGCGCGTGGGTATCAGCTATCCCATTACCGAAAGAGATGTGCTGCACGTTACTTATGGACACTATTTCCAGCTTCCGGTTTTCGATGATCTTTACTATAACCACGCTTATGATCTTAGAGGCGCGTTCAAGTATATCGGCAATCCAAACCTTAATGAGCAGAAGACCATATCTTATGAGGCCGGTCTTGAACATGGTTTTAACGATTATCTGAAATTATCGGCGGTAGGTTTTTACAAGGATATTGCGGATCTTATCAGCAATAGAAAATTCATCAATCCTGTAACGGGAGGAGTATTCTGGATTAATATGAACTCAGATTACGCTCGCGTAAAGGGATTTGAATTTACTTTAACTCAACGTCCGTGGCATAATTTCTCGGGTAACTTGGCGTATTCGTTCCAAGTCGCCAGAGGCCGCGCTTCCGATCCCGAACAGACATTCCTTGATGATTACACTAACAGGCTGCCCAGGACTGAAGATGTGCTTTTGGATTGGGACCAGCCGCATACGGCCAAGGCTACTTTTAATTACAGAATTCCGACCAGTAAAGGCGTAATCATGGGCGATTGGGGCTTGGATGTTGTCTGGACGTATGGCTCGGGAAGGCCTTATACCGGCAGCGATAACGTTGTGCCGCCGAATTTGCCTCCAATTAATAATAAGAGGTATCCGGCAGTCTGGCGACTTGATCTTCGCGTGGATAAAGGCGTAAATATCTATAAGGACTATAACTTAAATGCCTTTGTTGAGGTGCGAAACGTTACCGACAGGGCGGACATCGATCCCACGATCACTTTGACAGCCGCGGATGATGTTGTCGACCTTGAAATGTACGAAGCGACAGGCGATCCTTCGGGACAATTAGGCGATCCTGGCATTTACACTGCCCCTAGAAGAATTCTTCTTGGGATGCAGATAACATTCTAAGCGGACCCCGAAACGATGAAAAATCAAGGAGGTTTTAACAAGATGATAAACAGAAAAACCAGAGGGGTTTGCGGCGTACTGATAATGTTTATTTTGCTAACGTTTATCAGTGTGCCGTTATGGGCCGCAGATAAAGCCGTGGTCGAAAACCCTCTGCTCAGACCTTATAGATCCGCAAGACCGGCGGTTGCCGATGAAGTTATTGTGGATGTCGGGTTTGTTCACAGCCGGGTCACAAACAATACGGTCCTTCCCGGAGGTTCAAATGAATGGACCATCATATTGGGCGACGATACGAGCGTCTTACCGTCCATGAGATGGCTTTTCCCGTCATTATACACAAACAATCTTTATCTCTATTTTGGAAGCGTGCGAGTTGGAACTGGCGAAAAGCTGGTGCATTTCTCAACCGATACTTCACCGGGAATGGAAACCAGTTCCATTAATACAGACCCGAACGCGGTAAGTCATCTGGATACGTACTTTGAGTTATCAGATAATTCTCCGCTTGTTTCTCCGACCGACTATATCGGCATTGAAGCCCATGCGAGGTCTTATGCCTGGTCGGAAACTTATCGTGATGATTTCATTGTTCACGATTACTGGTTTTTGAATCTCAACGCTACGACGCTTGATGATATTTATGTGGCATTGCATGCTGACTGTGATATTTCCGGCGCGGCCGGCGGATCAGGAGTGCAGGGTTTCTGGCGCGATGACATGACAGATTACTATCGCGATGACAACACGAAAGAATACATTTCTTATATGTACGACGCCGATAACTCGTCTATTGCCGGAGATGACACGGGCGGCAAGTTTTTGCCTAAAGAATCGACAGGCTATATCGGTTCAAGGCTGTTGTATTGCCCGCCCATAGTTGGCTCTACCGAGGAATCTGTTCAATCCGGCAGCGGCTGGTGGGATTGGAATTCCGATCCCGGCTCCGATGCCGATTGGATGCGTTTGATAAGCGACGGCTTATGGCTCGATCCTCCTCCATCACCGCATGATTACCGGTTCCTTCAAAAATTAGGGCCATTCGAAATTCCTGCCAACGATTCAATCCGGGTCGTTCTGGCCTTTGGTATAGGAGAGGGCCTCGACGGAATGCGCGCTAACCTGGCATGGGCCGATTCGCTGTTTAAATTGAATTGGATCGGACCATCCGCGCCTGCTACTCCTATATTTACGGCCACGCCCGGAGATAGGTTGGTTGATTTAGCTTGGGAAACCAATTCGGAATCTTCACCGGATCCCGCGACAGGAGTTATCGATTTCGAGGGTTATAGAGTATGGAGAAGGACCGGCGGCGCCGGATCCTGGACCCTTTTAATGGAATGCGACCTTGTAAATGACATTGGATTTAATACGGGTTTGGTTCATTCCTATTCTGATGGCGACGTCAATAACGGTTTCCAATATGATTATATCGTAACCGCGTATGACCGCGGCGAACCTGAAAACGGAATCGAGTCATTTGAATCCGGACGCGGCGGCGCCCTTACCGTAGAACCTGGCTTGACGGTTGGAACGGAAGGAGAAGCAAGGACTGGAATCCATGCCGTGCCTAATCCGTTCGTTAAGTCTTCTCCTAAAGGATTCGGCTTTACTCCTGATATCAATAATCCGTCAAAGGAAAGAATTCAGTTTGTAAATCTTCCGGTTGAAGAAGCAACCGTTACGATTTACACTCTTACCGGCGATGAGGTTATTGTACTGGAGAAACCCGCGATTGAAAGAAGGGTAAGCTGGGACTTGATAACGAAATCAACTCAGAAGATCGTTTCCGGAGTTTACCTGTTTCTTGTCGAATCCGACGGACTTGACGAGGATTTCATCGGTAAATTCATGGTTGTGAGATAGGAAATGGAGGTTAGAGATAAAATGAAGAAAATCTTGATACCTGCGGTTCTTCTGGCCGTACTGGGTCTCTGCCTTCCGGCTCATGCCCAGTTCGCCAAGGTTGGCACCGTGGGATTGAAATTCTTAGATATTGGCGTAGGCGGCCGGGCCCTTGCTATGGGCGAAGCTTATGCCGCGGTTGCCAATGACGCATCCGCGATATTCTGGAATCCGGCGGGCATATCCCAATTGGAATCCGGCGATTTGTTTGTGGGATATACCAATTGGCCAGCGGACATCAATCTATACTCTATGGCTTTTGTAACAAAAACAGGGTATGGACATTTAGGCGGCTCGTTTACAATTCTGAATACCGGCCTTATGAACCGTACTGATCCTTATGACAATGATGGTGATCGTAGCGGAACAATTGCCTACGAGGATTGGGCGGCTGGTCTTACATTCAGCCGATACCTGACCGATAGATTTGCTTTTGGTACGACTTTTAAGCTGATCCGCGAAAAACTGGCTGAGTGGGACGATACCGGTTGGGCAGTTGATTTCGGCACTTACTATGACACCGGATACAAATCGTTGCGCATAGGCATGGCCATCATGAATTTTGGGCCGGATATGCGTTTTGATGTGAAAGATGTCGATGGCGTCGCCGGCGGTTTCGCCGATGGCATTGACAACGATGGCGACGGTGAAATCGATAATGATACCGAGGAAACTTCGGTTCCTTTGCCCTTGACTTTCAGGGCGGGCGTTGCTTTTGACGTCATGGAAACCGCGTCATCCAAAACGACCTTAAGCGCCGAGTTGATGCATCCCTCGGACAACGAAGAAAGATACAATTTCGGCGGCGAGTACCTTTTCAATGATATGCTCGCGTTGCGCGCCGGATGGAAAGTAAACGCAGATGAGGGCGGATTTACAGCCGGGGCCGGATTCAGAGTGCCGCTGGGCGGTTTTGAAGCCTCATTTGATTATGCCTATAACAATCTTGGGAAGTTGTCAGATGTTCATCGCGGCTCTTTCAGCTTTACCTTTTAACGGTGATAGATTAAGGAGGAATGTAAGTGAATTCTTTTAAAATACCGTTAATGAAGGTAATTGGGTTGCTGGCGCTGGCCATGCTTTTGGCGGCGGGCTGTTCGGAAACCCCGGAGGATCCCGATGCCAATATTGTCCCGAATACCTTCATTACAAGTTACAACATTGGACTCTCACCTGATTCGTCTTCGTATTATGCGACGACGATTTACTGGCGGGGTTCAGACCCTGATGGCGAGACACAGGAGTATCGTTATTGGGTAGATGGCGGCGATACTACTGAAACCGTGGAAACCAGCGTTCAATTATCTTTGGATTATCCCACTTCGAATACCTCTTATACATTCAATGTTCAAGCCAGAGATAATGCTAACGCCTGGGACGCCACCGCGGCGACAGTCGATATGGCCATTACAACTGTAAGAGATCTTGAGGCGTATCAACCTGATACAAGAATTGTTGCAGGGCCTTCCAACGGCAGTTTGACAGGAACCGGAATTAACGCCACCTTCTCAGGGAGCGATGTTGACGGTTATGTGGCGTCATACGAGTATAAAATCGATACCGCTTCAGCCTGGTCCAGTGTGGCCAACGATCTGGTCGCGGGATCGGCAACTTTGAATATACTCGACATACCGACTGGAGCGCGGACGCTGGAAGTTCGGGCGATCGATAACTTCGGCCAGATTGACCCATCCCCGACATCTGTTAGTTTTCTTGCAGTTGATACGTTGGCTCCCGATCTGGCGATTACATCCGGCGCGATTAGTAACGCGTTTTTCTTCCTTCCTGCCGGCGGTACCGAGACCGATATTCAAACCGGCTGGGACGGCGATGCCAGTTGGTATTTCAGTACCATTGATTATCGCTTCAGGATTGACAGCACTACTTGGTCCGATTGGCAGAGCGAAAACGGCGCATTATTGGAAGCGTTGGGAGCCACCGGCCATACGCTTGACGTCGAAGGTCGAGATCTTGGAGGCAACTCTACGGTCTACACGACCGCGTTCGGCGTGGGAAGCCTTGTCGGCGATCGCGGCGTTTTGGTTATGAACGGTATTCATTTCGGTACCTATGGAGCTGAAGCTGAGGATTTCTGGAATGGGCTTACGATTGTAACCGATTACGATGTCGATTTTTGGGACGCTTTTGGCGGCCAGGATTATTCAAACACTCCCGAACTCGCGGCCAGGCTGATTAGTACCGGAGCTATTCCGGGAGATTCTCTCGGTAATTACAGTTCATTCGTGATGGTTATGAACGGTTATAACGGCGACCTGGAAGTTTACCAATCGATGCTTCCGTTGCTGGTTTCGTATCTGAACGCCGGAGGAAATATCCTGGTGGCAGGCCGCTACGGAAGCGACTTCATAACAGGCGATATCAGAAGTTATGCCCATGTATCTTATGGCGAGACAGGCGCAAACATAAGCACATCAGGACTTACTGCCCAGGTGGCAGGCATGGTGGATATGACGGGAGCTGGATTGTCTCTTACCGATTTACCTAATACTCCGTCGCACGCCGATGTTACCGTCCTGCTCCTCGCTCCCGATTACCCGGGCACTATCGGCGGATTTATCACTCAGCCGGCCAGTTCGGGCAAATTGGCACATATCGCAGGTAGAGAGTACAGATTCGATATTGGCCCTGTCAGTACGAACTATGATTTCATTCTAAGTAATTACTTTGGCGAGCAATAAGGAGATGATGAACATGAAAAATAAAATTTCTCTGATTTTGTTATTGGCCGGAATAGCGACGGCCCTCGCCATCATTCTTTCCGGCTGCAGCACAGATGAGCCGTGGAACCCGAACCCTGATGACACTCTTGTTCTCTCATTTGTATCAGGGCCTGCCGATACGGTGGCTTACGGTTCCAATGTCTCTTTCTCATGGACTTCAATGGGCGGAACTGGCGAGGTTCTATACCGCTACAGGCTAGACGCAGGGACATGGTCCACAGCCTCAAATGTGACCAGCGTCAACCTGCCGAACAGAACGGCGGGAGCCGTGTTCGATGTCGGGGCCTCTGATGGCGCCCAAAACGTAAACCTATCGCGTGGATTCTTTGTTTCTCTTTGGGGGGGCGGCCGGAAAGCGCCGCAT
>CAZKYQ010000055.1:0-14159 GCA_964556975.1 uncultured Ignavibacteria bacterium | reverse complement strand
CGAGGGCGGCAGGACAGTAGGCGCCGGCGTAATCACTGAAATCATAGAATAGAGGTTATTTAATGCCGCGCGAGAACATTTTATTGGCCTGCACCAAGTGCAAGCGCAGAAATTATACGGACACAAAAAACAAGCGTCTTCACCCTGACAGGGTTGAGCATAAGAAATATTGCAAGTGGTGTAATGAGCATACTCCTCATAAGGAAACCAGATAGCTGAAATGTAGGACAGTAGCTCAATTGGCAGAGCATCGGTCTCCAAAACCGAGGGTTGGGGGTTCGATTCCCTCCTGTCCTGTTGTTTTAGAAAAGAGATAGCAAATGATTGGGAAAGTAACAAAATATCTTAATGACACTTATCAGGAAATGCAAAAAGTGGCCTGGCCTTCCAAAGATGAATTGATAGGATCGACTATTGTGGTAGTGGTGATGTCGCTAATAGTGTCTTTATTTATCGGTGTTGTGGACCAGGTGCTAACTACATTAGTGAACCTGCTTACGAGCGTTGCCGGAAACTGATGCGGGTATAATGATGGCAAAGAAGTGGTTTGTGGCTCATACTTATTCAGGCCACGAAAATAAAGCTAAAAAGTATTTACTCTCTTCTGCCGAGGCCGAGGGTTTGGGTGAGATGTTCGGAGAGGTTCTGGTTCCCATGGAAGAGATCGTGGAGATGAAACAGGGTCAAAGGCACACTTCGGTAAAGAAATTTTTGCCCAGTTACATCATTATTGAAATGGAACTTACCAAAGAGACCCAGTATTTGGTAACCTCAACGCCGGGAATTACAAACTTTGTGGGCGCTTCAGGAAAACCGCAAGCGTTAAGAGAAACAGAGGTAAAAAGAATTCTCGCTCAAATTGATCGCTCCCAAAACAGAGAATCGCTTGATATTCCCTACAGGGTCGGCGAAGCGGTGAAAATCGTCGATGGACCTTTTTCCGATTTTGCCGGCACAGTCAGCGAGGTTAATTCCGAAAAAAGGAACCTCAAAGTGATGGTCTCTATATTCGGACGACCAACGCCGGTTGAACTGGATTATTTACAGGTAAAAAGCCTCTAAGGATTATATAAGGAGTTATTGTGGCAAAAAAGGTTACAGGTATGATAAAGTTGCAGATTCCAGCTGGAAACGCCACTCCGGCGCCGCCTGTCGGCCCGGCATTAGGCCAGCAGGGAATTAATATTATGGAATTCTGCAAAGCGTTTAACTCGCGAACTCAAGCTCAAGCGGGAATGATAATTCCGGTGGTTATCACGGTTTACGTTGATAAATCGTTTAGTTTTATTACTAAAACGCCGCCCGCGGCTGTGCTTTTGAAAAAAGCCGCCAAATTGGAAAAGGGATCAGGCGAACCGAACAGAAATAAAGTTGGTAATGTCTCAAAAAAACAGGTGCAGGAAATTGCCGAGCTTAAGATGGCCGACCTGAACGCCACGGATATTGAAATGGCGTCAAGGATTATAGCCGGCACCGCCCGCAGTATGGGAATTGTGGTTGATGAATAATTTATAGAAACTATCTGCGAGAATTATCGTTTACTGTCTTATTGTCTAATAAAGGTCGATATGGGGAGACCAAAAAAAGGAAAGAAAATTGAATGAAACGAAGTAAAAATTTCAAAGAACATGCGGCAAAGGTCGAAAGCGGGAAACCGCATACCCTGGACGATGCCGTGAAGATTCTTCGGGAAGCCGCTTATGCCAAATTCGACGAATCAATCGAAGCTATTGTGAGGCTTGGGGTTGATCCCAGAAAGGCCGACCAGATGATTCGGGGCACAACGGTATTGCCTCATGGGACCGGTAAAAAAATTAAGGTGCTTGTTTTGGCCAAGGGAGAAAAGGCGAAAGAGGCCGAAGAAGCAGGGGCCGATATGGTAGGTTCCGATGAGTACATTGAGAAAATCCAAAAGGGTTGGACCGATGTTGACACAATTATCGCCACTCCTGATATGATGGGACAGGTTGGCAGGCTTGGTAAGATTTTGGGCCCTCGAAAGCTGATGCCGAACCCGAAATCCGGTACCGTTACGATGGATATTTCAAAAGCCGTGACTGCGGCCAAAGCCGGAAAAATCGAATACAGGTTGGATAAGACCGCCAATATTCAAGTAGGCGTTGGCAAATTGTCATTTACTGACGAGCAGATTTTGGAAAATCTTAAAGTGTTTTTTGGGGCTGTGATGCGCGCGAAACCGGCGGCGGCGAAGGGCACATATTTAAAAAACGCCTCAATTTGCAGTACGATGGGGCCGGGCATAAAATTGGATACCAGCGAAATAGCTATGATGGGCAGATAAAGGCAGGTTCAAATTGAATAAGGAACAAAAAGAAAAAGAAGTCGCCGTATTGAAGGATATGTTTTCACGTTCAAAACATGTCGCGGTAACCGATCATTCGGGTATAAAAGTAAATGATATGATCGAACTCAGAAAGAATTTGAAAAAGGCCCAAAGTGAACTTCGCGTATCGAAAAATACCTTTTTACGCCTGGCGGTTAAAGATACGGAGTTTGAAACCCTGGCTGAGCATTTTAACGGACCTACTTCGATATTGTTTGGTTATGCCGAGCCTATGGAACCGGCGAAAATTATCCATGAATCCATAAAGAAGTCTGAGAAACCAAAGTTTAAATCATATTTTTACGAGGGGCAAGTTCTTGGTTTTGACGGTTTAAAGCGGATTGCCGAGCTGCCTCCAAGAGACCAGGTTATCGCAACGCTGATTTCAACAGTTGAGGCGCCAATAAGTAATTTTGTCAGTCTTCTTGATGGCGCGATGGCGGAATTTATTGGGACGGTTGACTCGTTAGCGGAAAGCAAAAAATAAGAGAATAATGCCGTTTTGGGCTTCTAAACCGTTTCGGGAACGGTTTCCATCGGCTATTACGAAAACTGTAAATAAAGAAAATGCAAATTAATTAAAGGTGGTAGTTCAATGAGTGATAAAATTCAACAGGCTTTCGATATCATAAAGGAAATGACCGTCTTAGAGCTGTCTGACCTGTCAAAAAAAATGCAGGATGAATTCGGAGTCTCCCCGGCGGCGGCAGCTCCGATAGTGGTAGCTGGCGGAGCTGGCGGCGGCGAAGAGGCCGAGGAACAAACGGAGTTCGATGTAGTTTTGGAAAGCGCCGGCGCTAAGAAAATACAGGTTATTAAGGCTGTCCGGGAGTTGACAAGCCTCGGCTTAAAAGAGGCCAAGGCTTTAGTAGATGAGGCCCCAAAGGCCGTTAAAGAAGCGGTTTCTAAGGAAGACGCCGCAGCGGCCAAGGAAAAACTTGAAGAAGTGGGCGCCACAGTTTTAATAAAATAGTTTTTTGCAGGCATTTACCTTTATTATTGGGTTTATCCCAATATTAGGAGGGTTAAGTGAGATCAGCCACAAAGGTCGATCGATTTGATTTTTCAAAGTTGAAAGAAAGTGTCGAGATGCCAAACCTTCTCGACGTTCAGATTTCTTCTTATGAGAATTTTTTACAGCGCGACGCGAATCCCGACAAAAGAAAAAATGTCGGGTTGCAGGGTGTTTTTAACGCCATGTTTCCGGTAACTGATGTTAAGGAGCTGTATTCCCTTGAGTTTGTACGATACACTCTTGGGGAACCTCGTTATTCTATTAGGGAATGCCGCGAAAGGAACATGACATACGGATCGCCCCTTAAGGCGACCCTTCGTCTTGTATCGAGGGAAGAAACCACCGATGGTGAAAAGGTGGTCAAAGATATTATCGAAAAAGATGTTTATCTTGGAGAATTTCCTCTTTTAACGGCAAATGGAACGTTTATTATACACGGCGCTGAAAGAGTTATCGTCAGCCAGCTTCACAGGTCCCCGGGAGTATTTTTTGATGATGATATACATCCAAATGGCAAGAAGCTCTTTTCGTCAAGGATTATTCCTTATAGAGGCTCCTGGGTTGAGTTTACGACTGACATTAATAACATAATGTATGTGCACATCGATTCCCGGCGCAAACTTACGGCTACAACTCTTCTTAGGGCGCTTGGATTTTCTTCGAATACCGATCTTATCAAAGAGTTCTATAAAACTAAAAAGGAGACGGTTTCCGCCAAAAAGGGTAACAAGCTAATCGGCGCTTTTTCCGCGGAAAATGTTGTTGATCCTTCTACTGGTGAGATTATTTTATCGGCTAATTCAGAAATTACCGATGGAGATTTTCAAAAACTCTGTGAAATTAAAATCGGGAAAATAGAAATTATCGATATTGATTTGTCAACTGATGTCGGAGTTATCAAAAATACAATAGTAAAAGATACAACGACTTCGACAGAAGAAGCCCTTTTTAAAATATATTCTTTGATTCGGCCGGGTGACGCTCCAACTGTCGAACTGGCCCAAGGCCTTTTCGAGCAGCTCTTTTTTAATCCTAAACGTTATGACCTTGGCGAGGTCGGCAGATACATGATAAACCAAAGGCTTCGGCTTGATATTCCAATTGATCAATGCACGCTTACCAAAGAAGATTTTTTGGCGATCATAAAGTATCTTATCGCCTTGAGAAACGGTAAAGGCGATATTGATGATATTGACCATCTCGGGAACCGCAGGGCAAGGTCGGTCGGCGAATTGCTGTCCAACCAGTTCTCGGTAGGCCTCTCCAGAATGGCCCGCACGATCAGGGAAAGGATGAGTCTTAGGCACAGGGATGAAGACGTCCAATTAACCCCGCATGAACTTGTCAACGCCAGGACGGTATCGTCCGTTATTGACACTTTCTTTGGCTCATCTCAGCTTTCGCAATTTATGGACCAGACAAATCCGCTTGCTGAGATGACACATAAAAGAAGATTGTCCGCGTTAGGACCGGGCGGTTTGACCAGGGAAAGGGCCGGGTTCAAGGTCCGCGACGTTCACCATACTCATTATGGAAGAATTTGTCCGATTGAAACGCCGGAAGGCCCTAATATTGGCCTGATTTCATCTCTTGCGACGTATGCAAGAATAAACAAGTTCGGCTTTTTGGAAACTCCGTATCGAGTGGTTAAAAAAGGAAAAGTAACCGATGAGATCAAGTTTTTAACCGCTGACGAAGAAGACAGACATACGGTTGCACAGGCAAATGCGCCTTTGACTGATAAAAACAGGTTTGAGTTGGATTCAGTTAAGGCAAGAAAACATGGGGAATTTGTTGTAGTTTCTCCTGATGAAGTCAACTTCATGGATGTTTCTCCGAAGCAATTGGTCTCTGTCGCGGCGGCTCTTATACCATTTTTGGAACATGATGACGCCAACAGGGCGCTTATGGGTTCGAATATGCAGAGGCAATCTGTTCCGCTTCTGAAAACGAGCGCGCCTGTTGTCGGAACTGGAATGGAAGGGAAAACTGCCAGAGATTCCGGGTCTGTAGTTATTGCAAAAAGGTCCGGGGTTATCGAATATATGGATTCTGAAAAAATCGTGATCAGGCCTCAACTACGCGAAAAAGATAAGATAATGGAGCTTGTGGAATATGACGAGTACAATCTTACGAAATTTATGAGGTCGAACCAGGATACATGCATAAACCAAAGGCCGATAGTTATGGAAGGCGATAAAGTCGAGGCAGGCGATGTAATCGCCGATGGCGCCGCCACTGCCGATGGCGAGTTGGCATTAGGCGCGAATATATTGGTTGGATTCATGCCCTGGCGAGGATACAATTTTGAGGACGCTATTATTGTATCTGAGCGATGTGTAACAGATGACGTATTTACTTCAATTCATATAGAGACCTTTGAGCTTCAGATTAGAGACACAAAGAGAGGCCCCGAAGAGATTACCCGCGAGATTCCCAACGTATCCGAAGAAGCTATAATGAATCTCGATGAAAGCGGTATTATCCGGCTTGGCGCGGAAGTTGAGGCCGGGGATATACTTGTGGGAAAAGTTACTCCAAAGGGAGAAACCGAGCTTTCGCCCGAAGAAAGGCTTCTACGGGCCATATTCGGCGAAAAAGCCGGTGATGTAAGGGACGCTTCATTAAAGGCCCCTCCCGGTATGAACGGAATAGTAATGGATACAAAAGTGTTTTCCCGCAAAGAGCGTACTGATGCGGCAAAAAAACAGGAAAGAAGTGATCGCGAAAAAATCAGACGCAGCTTCTCAAAACAAATTGATTATGTAGTATCCATGAGGAACCGAAATCTGGAATCAATTCTGAGCGGACAAACGGCCAGGACAATTGTAGATGAAAATGGAGAAATCGTTTTCAAGGCGGGCAGTAAATTTAAAGATGGAAGTTTTGAAAAATGTTTCGCGCAGGAATTTATAGCCGAAAACGGGTTCACGAGCGATGATAAAATTAATAAAAAAGTTGAAGTCCTGCTTGCTCAGGCAGGAAAGGTTATAGCGAAAAAGAAAGCTCAGCAGGAAGTTGAGATTGAGAAAATTGTCAGAGGGGCTGAACTTTCTCCCGGCGTCGCTCAATTAGTAAAAGTTTCAGTTGCTACAAAAAGGACGCTATCGGTAGGCGACAAAATGGCCGGGCGCCATGGAAACAAGGGCGTAGTTTCAAGGGTGGTTCCCATTGAAGATATGCCTTATCTTCCCGACGGCACGCCGTTGGATATTATTCTCAATCCTCTCGGCGTTCCTTCTCGAATGAATGTAGGGCAGATTCTTGAAATTCATCTTGGATGGGCTGCTAAAGCGCTTGGAATGAAATTCGCGACACCGGTTTTTGACGGTGCGTCTATTGACGAAGTAAAAAGTTTTCTAAAAAAGGCGAATCTTCCCGAAAATGGCAAGTCGATAGTCTATGATGGGAGAACAGGCGAACCGTTTGATAATGAAATTACGGTCGGTTGTATGTATATGATGAAGCTTTCTCATCTTGTTGATAATAAAATTCATGCCAGGTCAATTGGGCCATATTCTCTTGTTACCCAACAGCCATTGGGCGGAAAAGCCCAGTTTGGAGGACAGAGATTCGGAGAAATGGAAGTCTGGGCGTTGGAGGCTTACGGGGCGGCATATATCCTACAGGAAATGTTGACTGTAAAATCTGATGATGTTGTAGGCCGGTCTCGCGTTTATGAGGCCATAGTTAAGGGGGAGAACCCTCCGGAACCGGGTATACCGGAGTCGTTTAATGTTTTAGTCAAGGAGCTTCAGGCTCTCGGGCTGGATATTGAATTGGTGGAAAAGTAAATGTCAGTCCTTTTAGGATTATTTGATAAGGAGTCTTTTAGTGGTTGATCCATTTGTGAAGAACCAGCGAAGACCATCGGAGTTTGAGGCGTTGAAAATAAAAATCGCCTCGCCCGAAAAAATCAAGTCATGGTCTTTCGGCGAAGTAACAAAGCCGGAAACGATTAACTATCGCAGCTATAAACCGGAGAAAGACGGCCTGTTCTGTGAGCGTATTTTCGGCCCGGTCAAAGATTGGGAATGCAACTGCGGCAAATACAAGCGCATCCGCTTCAGGGGAATAGTCTGCGACCGGTGCGGCGTAGAAGTTACCCAGTCTAAGGTTCGCAGAGAAAGAATGGGGCATATCTCTCTTGCGGTTCCAATTACCCATATCTGGTTTTCTCATTCATTGCCTTCAAGGATTGGATACCTTCTTGGTATTGGGCTCAGATCTCTCGAAAAAATTATCTATTACCAGTCTTACTTGGTCATAGATCCGGGAAATACGCCGCTTACAAAGATGGAAATTATTACTGAAGACGAATATTACGAGCTGGAAGAATCAGGGAAGCAATTCACGGCCAAAATGGGCGCTGAAGCTATCCGCGACCTTCTTCGTGAATTGGATATCGAAGAGTTGGCTATTTCTCTCAGGGCCGAGGTCAAGGTTGAGACTTCTGTTCAACGCAAAAAGGACAAGCTCAAAAGATTACGGGTCATCGAGGCTTTCCGCCAGTCGGATAACGATCCTTCATGGATGATTATGGATACAATTCCGATTATTCCCCCGGATCTCAGGCCGCTGGTTCCCCTTGAAGGCGGGCGTTTTGCCACTTCGGATCTAAATGATTTATATAGAAGAGTAATAAACCGCAATAATCGCCTTAAAAAACTAATGGAAATCAGGGCGCCCGAGGTTATTCTCAGAAATGAAAAAAGAATGCTTCAGGAAGCTGTTGACGCTTTATTTGATAATGGCAGGCGTTCTCGGTCAGTTCGCGGCGATTCCAAACGTCCTTTGAAATCCCTTTCCGATTTGCTTAAAGGTAAACAGGGAAGGTTCCGTCAAAATCTACTTGGTAAGAGAGTTGATTATTCGGGAAGATCCGTTATTGTCGTAGGGCCCGAGTTAAAGCTGCATCAATGCGGGCTCCCTAAAAGCATGGCTCTTGAACTATTTAAGCCATTTATTATCAATAAATTAGAAGAAAAGGGATTCGTCCAGACTGTTAAATCGGCCAAACGGCTTGTTGAAAGAGAACGTCCTGAGGTTTGGGATATAATGGAGGAGATAATAAAAGATCACCCGATATTACTCAATCGCGCTCCCACTCTTCACCTTCTTGGAATTCAGGCTTTCTATCCGGTTTTGGTAGAGGGAAAGGCCATCAGGCTTCATCCGCTTGTTTGCGCCGCCTTTAACGCTGATTTTGACGGCGACCAAA
This sequence comes from uncultured Ignavibacteria bacterium, assembly GCA_964556975.1. GTDB lineage: Bacteria > Zixibacteria > MSB-5A5 > UBA10806 > UBA10806. The sequence continues at coordinate 5,579 of CAZKYQ010000055.1, read as the reverse complement.
TGGCGGTTCATGTTCCTTTATCGTTTGAAGCGCAGCTTGAAGCGCGGGTTCTTATGATGGCATCTAAAAATCTGCTGCAGCCATCATCAGGAAGGCCGATAGCGGTTCCATCTCAGGACATGATTATCGGAATCTATTATCTCACGAAGGAGAAAAAAGGCGATAAAGGTGAAGGAAAAATTTTCGGAGATCAGGACGAAGTAATTTTTGCTCATTCTATGGGCGGATTAGGATTACATGCCCTAATCAAACTTTATATGCCTCAAGAAAACAAGCTTGTTGAAACCACCGTAGGCCGAGTAATATTCAATCAGGTAATACCGGATGAGCTTGGATTTTTTAACAAGGTCGCCAATAAACAGATTGTTCAGGATATTGTATCAAATTGTTATCGTAAGCTGGGTATTAAGAGAACCGCCGAATTTTTGGATAGGCTCAAAGATATTGGTTTTGATTATGCTACAATATCGGGGGTTACGGTTGGAATTGATGATATGGTTGTTCCCGACGAGAAAGAGAAACTTATTGACAGGGCACATAAAGAGGTGGCGCAAATCACCAAGCAGTACGAGAAGGGCGCAATTACCAACGGAGAACGCTACAACAAGGTAATTGATACCTGGACAAGGACAACAAGCGAGGTTTCCGAAGCGTTATTTGATAATTTGACGACGTTGGATCAGGGGTTTAATTCTATTTTTATGATGGCGGATTCAGGCGCGAGAGGTTCCAAGGAACAGATTCGCCAGCTTGCGGGAATGCGCGGTTTGATGGCAAAACCTCAAAAGAGAATCACCGGACAAATCGGCGAAATTATTGAATATCCGATTACCGCCAATTTCAAGGAAGGCCTTAACGTTATAGAGTATTTCAATTCATCACACGGCGCCAGAAAGGGGCTGGCCGATACGGCTTTGAAGACCGCGGATGCCGGGTATCTGACAAGGCGTTTGGTTGATGTCGCTCAGGATGCTATTATAAGAGAAGTTGATTGCGGAACAATTCTTGGTCTTGATATCTCCGCTTTAAAAGAAGGCGAAGAGATTATCGAATCGTTGAGAGATCGAATTCTCGGCAGGGTCGCGATGATGGATATTTTCGATCCTATCACTGATGAATTAATGATCAGAGGGGGCGAGCAGATTGATGAGGATATCGCTGTACTAATTGAAGAATCCGGCATTGATTCTGTGCCAATCAGATCAGTCTTGACTTGTGAATCCCGCCGTGGCGTTTGCGCCAATTGTTACGGACGTAATTTGACAACCGCGAAAATGGTTGATTTGGGCGAGTCAGTCGGCGTGATAGCGGCACAATCTATCGGAGAGCCGGGAACACAGTTGACGTTAAGAACATTCCACATTGGCGGAACTGCCGCAGTCATTTCTGAACAGTCAAAAATCATTAGCAAAAGTGAAGGCAAAGCAGTTTTAGAAAGAGTAAAAACTGTCGCCGGTGAAGAAAAGGGCGATTATATCGTTGTTTCGAGAAATGGCGAATTGAGAATTTTAGATGAAAAAGAGAGGGTGCGCCAGAAATATTCCATTCCGTACGGCTGTACTCTCAAAGTTAAAAACGGGCAAAAGATTGCAATCGGCGATACTGTATTTGAATGGGATCCCCATACCAATACGATTCTTACGACTAAATCCGGCAAAATAGAATTTATCGATATTATCGAAAATGTTACCTTTCGCGAGGAACTTGACGAATCTACCGGGCTGTCAGCCTTTGTAATAATTGAGCAAAGAGAGAAAACTTTGCGTCCCCATATTGCTATCGTTGACAAGAATGGCAAAAGGGTTGTCAGCTATTCTATTCCTATCGGGGCTAACCTCTTAGTCAAGGACGGAGAGGATATTCGCGCAGGAAAAAAACTCGTTAAGATCCCAAGAGCAATTTATAAGACAAAGGATATTACGGGCGGTTTGCCAAGAGTAGCAGAGCTTTTTGAGGCTCGTCATCCGAAAGAGCCCGCAGTGGTTACCGAAATTGACGGTATTGCCGAATACGGTAAAATTGTAAGGGGCAACCAGCAGATTATTATTCATGGCGAACATGGCGAGGACAAGGAGTATCTGGTGCCTCATGGGAAGCACCTTTTGGTTCGAGAGTCTGACCAGGTTTTTTCCGGAGACAGGCTTTGCGAGGGCCCGATTGACCCTCATGACATATTAGCAATTAAAGGCCCTCATGCTGTACAGGAATACCTTGTTAATGAGATTCAGGGTGTTTATCGTTTACAAGGAGTAAAAATAAATGATAAGCATATCGAGGTAATTGTACGTCAGGTCTTGCAAAAAATAAAGATCCTCGACGTAGGCGATTCCAATTTCCTCGAAGGAGAAGTTGTAGATAAGATACGTTTAAAAGACGAAAACGAACGGGTTTTGAACGAAGGCGGAAATCCTGCCACTTATGAACCTCTTCTTTTGGGAATAACCAAGGCGTCGCTTTCTACCGAAAGCTTTGTTTCCGCGGCTTCATTCCAGGAAACTACGCGCGTACTCACCGCGGCATCGATAAACGGCAAAGTCGATCATCTTTTGGGCCTTAAGGAAAATGTGATTATTGGCCGGCTAATTCCAGCGGGCACAGGAATGGACGAATACAATGAAATTAGTATTATCGAGGATGAAGAAATAGACGAAATGGAAGAGAAAATAGAGACTGTTGGATAAAATTGCTTGACAAAGGCAAAAAGCAGTTTATTTTGAAAGACTATGTTTTTTTGTAGGAGGATGATTGCCAACAATTAATCAATTGATCAGGTTGGGTCGGAAAAAGATCTTGAGCAAGCCCAATACGCCTGCCTTGAAGAGATGCCCTCAAAGAAGGGGCGTATGCGTTCGCGTGTATACTTCCACGCCCAAAAAACCGAATTCGGCCTTGCGTAAAGTCGCCAGAGTTCGGCTGACTAACGGTATCGAGGTAACATCTTATATACCGGGCGAAGGACACAATCTTCAGGAACATTCCATTGTTTTAATTAGAGGCGGAAGGGTTAAGGACCTCCCGGGAGTTCGGTATCATATTATCCGAGGGGTTTTAGATACCGCCGGAGTCGCCGATAGAACTAATAGCAGATCGAAATATGGCACTAAAAGGCCCAAGAAATAGATAGGTAAATATGTCGCGAAGAAAAAAAGCTGAAAAAAGGGAAAGAACGCCAGATCCTCAATATGGTTCGACGTTGATAACGCAATTCATTAACGGCATCATGAAACAGGGAAAAAAATCGGTGGCGGAAGGTATTTTTTACGATGCTCTTGAGATAATCGGGAAAAAAACCGACCAGAACGGAAATGAAGTTTTTCAAAAGGCAATGAATAATGTAAAGCCGATGTTGGAAGTTAAATCTCGCAGGGTGGGAGGCGCGAATTATCAGGTGCCCATCGAAGTCAGGCCGGCTCGGCGTACGGCTCTCGCCATAAGATGGCTGATCGGTTTTTCGCGAAGCCGCTCGGAAAAGACTATGGCCGAAAGGCTGTCGGCTGAATTTCTTGCGGCGTCCCGTAACGAAGGCGCCGCCGTTAAGAAAAAAGACGATACTCACAGGATGGCAGAGGCAAATAAGGCTTTCGCTCATTTCCGCTGGTAATGGCGAGGTCGAAACAATTTGAGGATAAATGGTAAACTTGAATAACTAGTTATCGAGATAACCGGGTATGAACCGTTGCTTTACGGTCCCGGGATTCTCGGGTCCGAGTTTACAAAAGCAGTGGATTTTTTATGTCAGTTACAGAAACCTTAAAACAGACGCGCAACATTGGAATTATGGCGCATATAGACGCTGGTAAGACTACCACTACCGAGCGCATTCTGTTCTATGCCGGTAAAACTCACCGGATTGGCGAGGTTGATGACGGCGCTTCTGTAATGGACTGGATGGACCAGGAAAAAGAGCGGGGGATTACGATTACATCCGCCGCTACTACCGTATTTTGGAATGGCCGAAAGATCAATATTATAGATACGCCGGGTCACGTAGATTTTACAATGGAAGTAGAGAGATCGTTAAGAGTGCTTGACGGAGCGGTCGCGATTTTTTGCTCTGTAGGCGGGGTTGAGCCTCAATCCGAGACAGTTTGGCGTCAAGCAGATAAATATCAAGTGCCCCGTATTGCTTATATTAATAAAATGGATCGGGTAGGCGCTGACTTTTTCGCCGCCGTGGATATGATGAAAAAACGTCTGGGCGCGAATGCCATACCAATTCAGCTTCCGATTGGGTCAGGGGAATTATTTAACGGTATTATCGATTTGATTTCTATGACCGCGAGGTTTTATCAGGAGGATACCCAGGGAACGCTTTATGCTGACGATGCGATTCCGGAGTCTTTAATAGAAAAGGCCAATAAATGGCGCGAAGCTCTTTTGGAAAACATCTCTGATTATGACGACGCATTGCTCGAAAAATTCATTCAAGACGAACCTATTGTGCCGGATGATATTAAAACTGCTCTTCGGAAAGCGGCGATTGACTTAAAAGTAATTCCGGTTCTTTGCGGATCATCATTTAAAAATAAAGGCGTTCAAGCCCTTCTTGACGCAGTTATTAATTATTTGCCTTCTCCTCTTGATGTTCCCGCGATTAGGGGCCGCGATCCTCAAACCGGAGATGAACTTTTCAGGAAACCATTGCCGGATGAGCCATTTTCAGCGATAGTGTTTAAAATCATGAGCGATCCTTATGTTGGTAAGCTCGCGTATGCGAGGATTTATTCAGGCACCTTGAAAAAGGGCGATTATATTTATAATGCTGTTAATGGAAAAAAAGAGCGCATATCAAGAATATTGGCGATGCATGCTAATAAGAGGGCCGATCTGAAAGAGGCAACGGCAGGCGATATTGTTGCCTTTGTCGGGCTGAAAAAAACAACAACAGGGAATACAATCTGTGACGAAAAACACCCGATAGTTCTTGAGGAAATATCCTTCCCGAAACCTGTGATTTATGTCGCGATCGAGCCGAAAACAAAAGCCGATCAAGATAAATTGACGGATGCTTTGATTCGCCTTTCGGAGGAAGACCCCACATTCCAGGTGAAAACAGATCCGGAAACCGGCCAGACTATTATGTCCGGGATGGGCGAGTTGCATTTGGAAATTCTAATCGATAGGATGTTGCGCGAGTTCAAGGTGGCCGCCAATGTTGGAAAACCCCAGGTCGCATATAGAGAAACTATTACAAAAGAAACAATAGCCGAAGGCAAATTTGTGAGGCAGACCGGGGGGCACGGCCAATACGGCCATGTAAAAATCAAAATTGGCCCGAATAAAACCGGAAAAGGATTTGAATTTATAAATAAAATTGTTGGAGGCGCAATCCCATCTGAGTATATTCCCTCGGTTGAAAAAGGGATTAATGAGGCTTTGGAAAATGGAGTTCTGGCAGGGTATCCGATGGTTGATGTTAAAGTTGAATTATTTGACGGCACTTTCCATGATACCGATTCATCTGATATCGCTTTCAGAGTGGCGGGGGCTTTTGCGTTTCAAGAGGGGGGCCGAAAAACTAAACCTAAGATTCTTTAGGCCAATATTGGTAATATAAAGGGAAGTGCCGGAGAATATAT
>CAZKYQ010000054.1:9887-14204 GCA_964556975.1 uncultured Ignavibacteria bacterium | reverse complement strand
AGGTCGGGAGCTTGCTCCCGACACGTGATTGCGGCCAGCAAGCTAGCCGCCTACATTTATGCCTCTAATTCATCCTATATATACTGCCCGCCGTCGATTTTGATAACATCGCCCGTTACATGGCGCGACTCCTCGGCGCAGAGAAACGCTATCACCGATGCTACTTCCTCCGGCGTGCCCAGCCTGGCCAGCACGGTCTCGTCGACCGCCTTCTGCTTTACTTCATCCGGCAGATCGGACATCATGTCGGTAAGGATCATACCCGGCGCTACCGCGTTGACATTGACCGAATACTTGCCCAGCTCGCGGGCGACTGCTTTGGTCAATCCGATGATACCGGCCTTTGCCGCGGAATAATTAGCCTGCCCGAATTTACCGCGAAGGCCGTTAATCGATGTAACATTTATTATCCGCCCCGATTTCTGTTCTCGGAATTTCGGCGATACGGCTCTAATAAAATTGAAATAACCCTTGAGATCGGTATCAAGCACATGGTCCCACATTTCCTCGGTCATCTTCCAGATCACGCCGTCCCGATTGATACCAGCGTTGTTCACCAGAAAATCAATCCTACCGAATTCTGATACAACATCCTCGACCATTTTGGCCGCGTCCCCGAATGATGATACATCGCATTGTATCGCCATCGATTTTCGGCCTAGCTTTTTAATTTCCTCCGCAAGGGCTTTAGCTTCGGCATCATGTTTACGGTAGTTCACAGCTACGTCCGCGCCGCATTTGGCCAGGTATAGTGCCGCCGCAGAGCCAATGCCAAGAGATGATCCGGTTACAATGGAGGCTTTATTTTTTAAATCAAACATCTAATTTCCTTTCGGTTTGGTTCCGATTATGAACATCATCATCTTATCACTGCCGATAGACTCATCCTTCGTTGAGCCATATCCTTCGATATTTGTAAATCCGATTGATGTTAAAATTGATACAAGTTCATGGAATGAGTACATCCTGATCGAAGTTTCAAAGCTCTTCTCTTTTCCATCTTTTATAAAATGCCAGGTCCCATAATTGATTGATGTTCGATAATCGAAATATCGTTCCTCAAGCGATTTCACATTGCCTATTTGCTGCCATCCGCGAGGCTGATAATTGGCCATTATCCAGTCACGGTTGATTACGTGAAGCATGAATTTACCGCCCGGCTTTAACGCGCGATACATCTTCTTCAGAACCTGAATATTATCCGATTCTTTTTCAAAATACCCGAATGATGTCCAGAGATTGCCACAGGCGTCGAATTTCGCATCAAAATTTATTCGGCGCATATCGGCTTGTACGACTTCAACCCTCAGACCGCTTCGCTTTGCTTTTTTCGAAAGCTCGTCCAGATAGGATTGGGTTATATCCACGCCGGTTACCTTGATTCCCTTGTTAGCCATAGGCAGCGATATTCTGCCTATGCCACAGGGACAATCGAGAAATTTCTTACCCGGCCTTAAATTCAGCTTATTTATCACATAGCGGACATGGGCGTTAGTCTCTTTTTGAGTTAAAAGGCCGAAAAACGGCCTGAACTCCGGGAAGAAACCATCCCACCATCCGGAATCTTTTTTTGACATCTATCCCTCCAGGGCCGCTCCGCACATGCCGCAGAACTTATGAAGACCAGGAAGCTGAGTCGACCCGCACGATTTGCAGGTGTGTTTGTACGGCCCATACTTGAATTCCGATGATCCGCCTTCAGCGGCGGTCTTACGAAGGCCCATATAGTCAGCTTTACGTTTCTCTACGAACGCCTGCATACCCTCGTTCGGCTCCCATGACGCAAAATGCAAGGCCAGCCAATCGCCGGCATGGCCGACAGTCGAATACCAAACCTGTTCTTTCCAATAGTTGACCTGCGTTTTCGTGTAACGCATACACTCTGGGAATTTATTCAGCATTTTCTCTGCCATTTTCATACAGGCATCATCGAGCTGGTCTCTCGGCACGACCTGATTCACAAGCCCCCACTCCAATGCCTTTTCCGGTTTGATTCTCTCATTCAGATATAAAATCTCCCTTGCTCTGCGGTCGCCCACGAAAATCGGAAGCCATTGGGTCGCCCCTCCACAGGCCACTGAACCGACATTCGTACCGATTTGGCCGACATAAGTATCATCCGCCATTATAGAAAGATCGCAGGCCATGTGGGATTCGTTGCCCCCTCCGACCGCCATGCCATTTAACCGGCAGATAACCGGTTTGGAGCATTTCAGAATCGATTCGATATATCCCGAAAACAAGCCCATATACTTCACATAGTCGCGGGGCTTCTGGGTATAGTAATTGGCATACTCTTTAACGTCCCCGCCCGTACAAAAAGCCTTGTCCCCGGCTCCTGTAAAAATCACGACGCCGACCTTATCGTCCCAATGAGCGTCGGTGAAAGCAGTTTTCAATTCAATCAGGCAGGGAGTATTGTAGGCGTTATAATTCTGGGGCCTGTTAATTGTAATCCTGGCCACCCAGTCCTTTTTCTCGTAGAGAATCTCTTTAAAGCCGTATTCTTCAGCATTTTTAGGTTTGAAGAGTTCCATATTATCCTCTTTTTTTCGGGTTTATATCACTATTATTTTTTCTTAATAATCTTCGTGCCAATTCCAAATTCAAAACCAAACCGCCCGCGCTCCGAACACAATCGCCAAAAGTTTTATCAAAATAGCAATAAGTGTTTATTGTCGCAAGAAAAATTCAATTTGATCCAAATTCGCTTTTATAATATTCAAAAACAGGCCGGCAAAAATAAAACCGCGGGGGAGTAGCATCCCCTGCGGTTATTTTACTAATTATCTTTTATTTACGGATGAATATCTATTCAAGCTCAATAACAAACCTGGCATCAACAGCTTTAGATCCGGCGGCTTGCGGAGTTACGATAAACGGATTAACATCAAATGATTTCAAAATCGGGAAATCGGTAATTAATTTTGAAAGCCGCTGAATGGATTCCTTTAAAACTTTTAGGTTCACCGCTGGATATCCCCTGAACCCCGTCAAAAGCGGATATCCTTTTACCGATTTTATCATCTCATCGACATCGCTATCAGTAAGAGGATGAATTTTGAAAGCGACGTCCTTCATAATCTCCACATAAATGCCTCCAAGACCGAACATCATTAAAGGCCCGAAGGAAGGATCGTGATGCATGCCGATTATTGTCTCAACGCCGCCTCGAACCATTTGTTGCGCAATAACGCCAATCTGTTTTTTCCCTTTGGCGCTGAATTTCTTTTTTATAGACTTAAACGCGTTTTCAAGTTCAGCTTGAGTGCGAAGGTCGGTAAAAACTCCGCCAACATCGGTTTTATGGGAAATTGATGGATCGTCAATTTTCAACGCTAATGGGAATGAGAGCTTATTTGCAATTTTTTTCAGATCCTGTAATGTTTTTACCTTCATTGATTTCGCGACGCCAATCCCGTATGCGTCAAGAATTTCAAGGGCTTCTTCTCCCAATATCTGTTCCTTTTTGTTCTTTAGCGAGGTATCGATTAATTTTTTAACGCGTTTTTTATCGACTTTGAATTCAACAATCTTGCCTTCCGGCCGTTCAATCCATTTCCGATAACGCGCCATGGCGGCCATTGCCCTGGCCGCCGATTCGGGAAACGTATAAATGGGGATCTTATGTTTGGCCATCTCTTCCGACCCGGCGACTCCGTCCGGCGTGCTCATGAAACAGCCAAGCACTGTTTTGTTGTTTTCGTGCTTGGCAATCATCTCAACAATTGAGTTGATAACCGCCCGATGGTCAACGACTATTGGCGGCACGAAAATAACTATAACGCCATCGACATTTTTGTCTGAAAGAACAGCGTCCATAGCGGCGCGATAGGAATCCGGCCCGCCCGCCGCGATTACATCGATAGGGTTTTTCACCGAGGCTATGGGAAGCAGGTTCTTTTTTAAATAATTAATTGTTTTCTTTTCAAATTTTGCCATCTGCAATCCCACGCTCACAACGGCATCGGTCGCCAGAATGCCCGGCCCTCCGGCATTAGTGATTATCGCTATGCGATCTCCCTTTGGGGGCGGTTGATTGGTGAACGCTATCGCTACATCAAAAAGCTCATCGACCGTGGAGACTCTTAATACTCCACACTGGTCGAAAAGAGCGTCCGCGCCTACATCCAACCCCGCAAGTACGCCCGTATGAGAACTGACCGCCGCCGCTCCCGCCGCCGTGCGGCCCGCCTTGACCGCTACAATAGGTTTTTTTTTCGTTATGCTTCGAGCTATTTTTGTAAACCTACCGGGCGCACCAAAGCTCTCAAGATAAAGCAATATCAACTCGGTATTGGGATCGTTTTCCCAATA
>CAZKYQ010000054.1:0-9787 GCA_964556975.1 uncultured Ignavibacteria bacterium | reverse complement strand
GGTTTCATTCCCGCAAGATAATTCCCCTTTGCGCTTTTACATGCTTATACCTGCGGCAAAAGCATGCCACCCGGAAGGCTGGCCCTCATGGCTTCCCGATCAGAGATTTCGGGAATGACAGCATGCGGCTATGCCTCTGTAATTTGCCAGGGCCCCGCGCTCCCGAACTGCCGGCGGCACAAACTAATAATAATTCTTGATAATTCTGGCAATCATGCTAATATTGTTCCAAGTCTGTAAGTCAAATCATGGCAATCAAGTCCAGCCGATTAATTGTGGAGGATAAATCAATATGTCGAAATCGAAAAAACTTGAGACAGTACTCGATGAAAGCCGCCGCTTCAAACCATCTGATGATTTTAGTAATAACAGCCATATTGGCTCATTTCAGGAATACGAAAAAAAACATCGGGAGAGCATAGAAAATCCAGAATTGTTTTGGGGAAAGGCCGCGGACGAACTCCATTGGTTTAAAAAATGGGATAGGGTTTTTAATGGCGATAACGCCCCGTTTTTCAAATGGTTTGAAAACGGGAGAACTAATATCTCCTATAACTGCCTTGATCGCCATCTGAATTCGCCCACGCGCAATAAGGCGGCCTTGATATGGGAGGGCGAACCGGGAGATCAAAGAGTATTTACTTACGCTGATCTTTCAAGAGAAGTAAACAAGTTCGCGAACGCGTTGAAAAATATCGGTATTAAAAAAGGCGATAGGGTTGCCATTTATCTTCCTATGGTCCCCGAATTGGTAGTCAGCGTACTGGCCTGCGCGCGGCTTGGCGCTGTCCATTCCGTGATATTCGCCGGGTTTTCTTCGGACTCAATTCGAGATCGGGTACTTGATTGCCAGGCGCGGCTTGTTATTACCGCAGATGGAGCGTGGCGGCGCGGGAACATACTGCCCCTAAAAAATATCGTTGATGAGGCTATTGAAGATTGCGATTGCGTTACCGACGTTGTGATTGTCAGACGATCGGAATCGAACGCGTTCCCATGCCACGTAAGAGAAGGGCGCGACCATTGGTATCATCGTATCATAGACGGGGCTTCAATGAAATGCCCGGCCGAGGAGCTTGATAGCGAGGACTTGCTGTTTCTTCTATATACAAGCGGGACTACCGGCAAGCCCAAAGGGATAATCCACACCACTGGCGGTTACATGGTTTATACATATTTAACAATGAAATATGTTTTCGATATAAAACCGGAGGACGTTTTCTGGTGCACCGCCGATATAGGCTGGGTTACCGGCCACAGTTATATTGTCTATGGGCCTCTGGCCAATGGCGCGACATGCGTTATGTATGAGGGTACTCCCAACTGGCCGGATCGGGGAAGGTTCTGGAATATCGTGGAAAAATATAGCGTGAATGTTTTTTATACGGCGCCAACCGCAATCAGAACTTTTATGAAATGGGGAAAGACCTGGCCGGATAAATATGACTTAAGCTCATTAAGGTTATTGGGCACAGTCGGGGAGCCGATCAATCCTGAAGCATGGATATGGTATAACGACACAATTGGCGGCGGGAAATGCCCCATTGTCGATACGTGGTGGCAAACCGAAACCGGCGGTATTATGATTACGCCGCTGCCGGGGTGTACCACCACCAAACCGGGCAGCGTGACATTCCCTTTCTTTGGTATTGATGCCGATGTTCTTGATGAAGACGGCAAGCCGACCGAAGCGGGCCTTCTTGCCATAAAGAAACCATGGCCGGGAATGCTCAGGGGAATTTACGGCGCCCCGGAACGGTTTAAAGAAACCTATTGGTCAAAATGGAAGGATGTTTATTTCCCGGGCGACGGCGCCAAACGGGACAAAGATGGCTATTTCTGGATACTTGGCCGCGTGGACGACGTAGTAAACGTATCGGGCCATAGAATCGGGACGGCGGAACTTGAATCAATTTTCGTTGAACACGACTCCGTTTCCGAATCGGCGGTCATAGGTATCAAGCATGAGATCAAGGGCGAGGCTATGGTTGCGTTCGTGAGCCTGCGGGACGGCGTTTCGGCTGATAACGATTTGGAAAGCGAGCTTAGCGAATGGGTGGTTAAAAAAATCGGAAAGTTCGCTGTGCCGGAGAGGATTATTTTTTCAGGCGATCTGCCGAAAACCCGTTCCGGCAAAATCATGAGGCGGCTTTTGCGGGACATCGCCGACGGCAGCGCCATGGGCAACATAACAACCTTAGCCGATTCATCTGTTATTGAAGAGCTACAAGCCAAGTATGAGGAGGAGTAGGCGGGCTAACCGATGGCCCTGACCGCATAGTCGCAGGCCGGGGGTTTATGAGGCTGTCCCAAAAGGTACTTTTTCCAGTCATCGCGAGGAGCGGAGCAATGAAGCGATCTCCATAACCCGATGAGATTGCTTCGCTTCGCTCGCAATGGCTCTTAATTTTAGTTGTTCAAACATTCCAATTCTGGACTTGTGGAAGAGTCTCTTTATGCCTGCTTTGTTGTGCATTTTCTTAAACAAATGTTTTGCGTGCCGATAAAATGATTGTATAATATTTTGACAACCGCAGAGTGGGGAGAAATGGGAAATGCGTATCCGTAGAATTCCAAAAGAAAATAAAAAATGCCATTGCCGTCTTACGGCATTATTCTTATCTATAATTCTTTTAGGCGGGGCAATAAGCAATTGCGGAGAAAGAAGCGATTTGGCAATTCGCTTTCGAGCCGAAAAACTTCTTAGCAAAGCCGATCGCTATCAGGAACGGTTGGCCATAAATAATAATATATCCGATGATGATTTCAAAAATCTGGTTGGTTCTTATGAAGCGGTCATAAATTTAGTCGGGCTTCCTGTTGACGGTTCCGCGGTTGACAAAAGTTCCGATCAGCAAAAACAAGCTTGGGCAACAGCCCTGCTGGCCAATACAAGAATCGCCTTATTATATTTTAATCGAAATGAATTTGATAAAGCATTTGAATACTATGAAAAAGTCGCAATCAGTCCGGTCTCGGATGATGTACAAAAAAACGTTGTTTTGAGATACATGGCATTAACAAAAGAAAAAGCGGGAAACTTTGGAAGCGCGGCGGCCATTTATGATTCCACGGCAAAAGGATATCTCTCACTTGCCGATCCCCGCAAGCCGGATATGGATGCTTTGGCGGCGCCCATAAAGGCCGCGGAAATGCATTTGAGGCAGGGCGACAGGCCGATGTTTGATAAATCCCTTGAGAAAGCAAGAAGCTATTTTAATAGTCTGATAGATAAATATCCGGACAGCAGGCTTGAAAATGCGGCATTGGGCAAAATAGCCGCTACTTATCTTCGACAAAACCGATACAAGAAAGCCTTGGGAATCCTTGAATCTGCAGGCAAGGACGATCAGGGAAGACTCTCGCCGGTGACGTTGATGTTTATCGCTGATATTTATATGGAAAACTTAAAAGACTATGATGGCGCCGAAAAAACATACCGCGAATTTTTAGAAACTTATCCACAGGGTTATAATGGCGGCAGGGCAGTTCTCGGGCTTGGAATTTGCCTTTACGAAAAAGGTGAATACGTCAAAACGAGAAAAACATTAAAGGGAATCGAAAAAATTTCGGACGTGACCGAGGAGGTTGTGGCGCAGGCATTTTTTCTTGTTGCCCTTTGTTATGAGGCTGAAAATAATTGGTCGCGAGCCTCCGGAGAACTGGACCTTATCATGGCGACATTCCCCGGCAGAAAGGAGTCCTATGATGCGGCCCTTCAAAAAGTTAATTATTTTCGGGAAAAGGGCTTAGATGAGATGACAGCTAAGTCATTTGAAGCCGCCGTGAAGTATATTGAAAAATATATTGATGTTAATTCGGCAAAACCGGCAGCCGTGGCGCAGGCAATTGGATATCTAACCAAAGCCTATATTGAAAATGGCGAATATGAAAATGCTATTGAAAAGCTGTCCATTCTGCATAGCCGGTATCCGCGAACGCCCGACGGCGTTCTTGCGTCCCTAAAAATCGCGGATTTGTATGAAAACGCATTGTATGATTCACTTTCGGCAGTCGAATGGTTAAACATATATTTGAGTGAAACTCCCTTCTCCGTTGATAAAGAAGCCATAACACGACATATTGAGGAACTTCAAAAAAACTTCCCGCATGATTAATAATGCCAACAACTCTATAAATTTAATTTTATTAACATAACTTATTTGGAGCGCGCCTCTATCAACTGCCCGCCGATGAATTGCATTCATTTAATTTGATTTTTTTCATAGGGGCCGTTTAAGACGAACCCTATCTTTTAAAGCGCCGGTAGGCTGTGCGCCCTGCCCTCCCGACAGCTATGTGTCGGGTTTATCGAGGCTGTCCCACAAGTCCAGAATTGGAATGTTTGAACAATTAAAATTAAAGTCATTGCGAACGAAGAAACCTGCGGGGAGACAAGCTCTCCGCCTACGGGCCGCGTAAATCACCGCGCTTGCCTAAAACATGCCACTCTAACGAGGCCGCCTCCATGAATAGGATTTTGCTTGAAATCCAACGAGACGCACCATATCATTATTAAAAAACGGCTTGATCTGATCTACGAAAGCTAAAATAGGAGGTTAAAATGCTTAACAAATTTCGCGCGTTGTTAATGCTCGCGGGGGCCGCCCTTATGTTTATCTCAACCCCAGCATTCGCGCAAGACAAACCGATTCAGCTGGCGTTGTTCTCGCCGGTTCAAATATTCCCGGAAAACACCGCTATCTCCGGTATCCGTCTCAGCCTGATCTACGGGAAAAATACAACCGTTACCGGCCTCGATTGGGGGCTGGTCAACCACACTACCGCCGGAAAATCCATGGGAGTACAGTTCGGAGCGGTTAGCATTGTGGATGTCGATTTTATGGGCTGGCAGGACGGCTGGGTAAATGTGGTCAAAGGCAATTTCGAGGGGTTCCAATCGGGGATGGTAAACCACGCTAAATATGTTCATGGATTACAGTTTGGTTTCGTAAATTACGCGGGAAGCATGAGAGGCCTGCAAATCGGCCTGGTAAACATCATCGGCCAGGGCGGACAGTTCCCAATTTTCCCGATTATAAACTGGTCGTTTTAATTTAAACACAAGCGCGGAAAGAACGACATCCTGACTCTCTCTCCGGTAGGGGTTTGATTAATCAAACCCCTACAAGTTTATTAAAAACCGCGCCATTGCCGCATGCGTCAAGTAATTCAGGAGCAGTTTCACCCGGATCCGTTCGAATATAATAATCGCTATATTCGCGAATTAACAGTTTGTTTTTACTTGACGATACCATAATTAATTGTATATTGCCGTTCTGTTTAGAATGAGGAAAGAATGAAAAGAACGTTTCAACCATCAAATAGAAAAAGAAAAAACGACCACGGCTTTCGTAAACGGATGTCCACTAAGGCGGGACGGGCCATAATTAAACATCGCCGCGCTAAAGGCCGCGTCAAGCTGTCCGTCTCCGATGAATAACCCCTCGGGGGCAGAATTGACTAATGTCGTTAAACGAGCGGACAGATCATTTGGGAGATCTGTCCGCTTAAGGGGGAGATCGAATTTCCTTGAGGTCATCAAGGGAGAAAGCTCCCGGAAAGTTTACGGAAGGCTTTGCCAATTGTCTTTTGCGGCAGTGGAGGATAATTCAACAAAATTCGGTATCTCGGTTTCTCGCAAAGTTGGCAACGCCGCCAGGCGAAACCGCTTAAAGAGAGTTATCAGAGAGTTTTTACGAAATAATAAGCCTTTATGGCCAACCGGCAAGATGATTGTAATCTATCTTTCAGTCCTTATAGATGATGAAAAAAGGCTCACGACGGAAATCGGCAGGATGTTGAAGGGCGTGGATG
This sequence comes from uncultured Ignavibacteria bacterium, assembly GCA_964556975.1. Lineage (GTDB taxonomy): Bacteria > Zixibacteria > MSB-5A5 > UBA10806 > UBA10806. The sequence goes on along the minus strand of CAZKYQ010000054.1, from coordinate 3,970 downwards.
AATAATCTATTAGGCAAATCGCTTTCTTTGCTCGTTAAGCTGTACCAGATGTCAATCGGTACGCTTTTCGCGAAAAGGTGCCGTTTTTACCCATCTTGTTCCGAGTATTCTCGTCAATCTTTAATTAAACATGGCGCATTCAGGGGGCTTGTAAAATCTACATGGCGCCTTTTGAGATGTAATCCATGGAATCAGGGAGGGTTTGACCCTAGTTAAGTTATGGATAAACGATCAGTAATCGGATTTGTTATAATTTTCGCTATAATAATGCTTTTTTCCAAATATGCTTTTCCGCCACCATCCGAGCAAAAGCAAGCGGAGCCGGCGGCAGATTCGTTACAAATAGCCGAACAGCCTGAAATTCAACGAGATACGGAAACGTCTTTCGAAGAAAAAATAACTATGGCCCCCATAGATACTGCCAATATGGCAGAAGCAACGGATGAGCCAGAGAAGGAAATCGTTGTCGAAACAGAGTATCTCAAATTTCTGCTTTCCTCAAAGGGCGGTAATCTAAAGCAGGTCATATTAAAAGACCACTTGAGATATGACGGAGCAAACGTTTCTTATATGGGGGACTATCCTGATATTGATTGGGCAAAACATGGCGCGCTGACTTTGGGATATAGAGATCAAATCCCCGCTTTTAATGACATGAATTTCAAGGTCGATGGCTATGATTTGAATCTTTCCGAGGCGGAGCCCGAGGGCAAAGTCACATTCACCTACGTATCGCCGAATGGTTCTACCATTAGAAAAACCTATACATTTTATTTCGACAGCTATCTTTTTGATCTCGATATAGATATTTCATTGCCGCAAAATCTTGAGATGGCCGAGGGGGTTACTATCGGATGGTTTACGCCATTGGAGCCAACCGAGAAAAAATTTGCTAACGATAAGGGCCGGTTGGGCGGTTTTTTCTATGGCATGGGCAATTTTGATTATAGAGACGACCTCGAGGACGGCAAGCTTCGGGACATCGCCTCCGGCGCCGCGGACTGGGTGGCAACAAGAACGAAATACTTCACGGCGATAATAATAGCCAAAGATAATCCCGGCGATGAAGTGGTTGTTCTCGGCGCTGAAACAGTGCGTCCCGATCCTAACCACAAGGATTTTAAATGGCCGCAGTTTGGCATTGGAATGACCTACCTGAATCCAACCGATAATCTTTCATTGAAGTTTTCAATATATACCGGCCCGAATGATTATGACCTGCTCAAAAGCATGGGCGAGAATTTGTCCTCCATAGTCTATATGGGATGGAAATTTTTCAGGCCGTTCGCGATTTTTATTCATTGGGTTTTCGGGAGCCTTTATATATTTATCCCTAATTACGGCTGGGTAATAGTGGTTTTCTCATTTCTTATGAAGCTTGTTTTCTGGCCCCTCTCTCACAAGAGCGCCAAATCGATGCATCAAATGAAACAGGTACAGCCCATGCTTCAGGAGCTGAAAGGCAAGTTCAAGGACGATCCCGGGAAGCTTCAAAAAGAGACCATGAAGATATATAAAGAATACGGCGTGAATCCTTTCGGATCGTGTCTTCCGATGATTGTACAGCTTCCGGTTTTCTGGGCGATGTTCGCCGTTCTTTCAAATTCAATCGAATTGCGCGGAGCGCCTTTTATACTTTGGATCACCGATCTTTCACAACCCGATCCCACCGGCGAAATATTTTTCGTTGGGATATTGCCGATCCTCATGGGCATCGCCATGTTTGTTCAGCAGAAAATGACCGTCACCGATCCCAAGCAGAAGATGATGGTATATATCCTGCCTGTCGTGTTTACATTCTTGTTTTCCAAATGGGCATCGGGGCTGGTGTTGTACTGGACAGTATTCAGCATTATGGGCATTGTCGAGCAATGGTTTGTTAAACGCAAACTGGGCGAGGGCATTGCTCCGGTTAAATAGGGGTTATAGCGGCTGTCTGGCAAAATAGCTAAAGGTCCTACACTCCAAAACCATTTCTTAAATTTTATATTTATGAAAAAATCAAAATAAGCTTTCCCTAAAAAAAAGACTTGCGTAATTCTCGGAAATTTCCATATTAATTGCCAAAAATAGAACGGATGGTAATCAGGCGGGTTTCCGGCGGACAGCCCCGGGCCCCGATAACAACACGAAAGGAGACCTTAGATGAGGGTCGAAATAAATCAAGACGAGTGCACAGGCGACGAGATCTGCGTGGATCTCTGCCCGGAAGTTTTCGAGATGGGCGGCGATGTAGCCAAAGTTATCGTTGATGACGTTCCCGCCGACGTTCAGGACGCCTGCCGCGAAGCGGTGGAATCCTGTCCGGCGGAGTGCATTAAGCTGCACGAATAAGCTATTTACTGCATCTTTGACTGACACCCCAGGGGCGTATCGCAAGATATGCCTCTTTTGTTTTTGGCGGAATTACGCCCGCCCACCCGTTAAAACAGCTTTTTTTGAAATTTGCCCAGAATAAAATGGGGCTAACATTGTATATTAGATAAAAAATGGGAGGAACGATGTACTGCCCCAAATGCGGATATGAATACCGGGAAGGAATACTGACCTGCCCCGATTGCGATGAGGACCTGGTTGAGGAACGGCCCGAAAAGGACGGCGACGAGACCTCCGATGAACCGGAATCGTACGACTGGATAAATCTCGCCCGGTTGACATCATGGGAAACTGCCGAGATGCTGGTAGATGTTTTGCGCACTAAAGGCATCCCCGCCGTTGTGCAATCCCAGGCGGGACATTTCGGGCCGTTGGGAACAATACCACAGGTGGCCATGCTTTCGGGCAAAGGCGGCTATTCGATTTTGGTGCCGTCTGAGTTCGTTTCGGACGCCGACTGCGAGGCGGAAGCGATTCTCGGCGAAGAATGGGAGAAGGCAAGGCTGGGGGATGCGGGGGAGTAGGGAGAACAGACAATAAAACAAATGATTACAGTGGGTGGCATGTTTTTGCTTTTAGCATAAGCATGCTTGCATATAGAAAACATGCTTATCCGCCTGCGACGGAAAAGCATGCCGCACATTTTCCTTAAAAACAAAAAACTAAAAGCGAAGTTGTCAACTTAATTACAGATTGTAACAGATCTAAAACCATTGTTTTTTGTCGATAACATACATCTGCTCAAACTCCTCATCCGATTTGGTAAGATAAATAATGCCTTCAATCAGAGCGATCACCGCAAGGGCAAAATTAGGTATTCCCAAAAGCATCCAAGTGACAAACCAGCCCACCGTATTTACCAGCAGGAAAACGAGCCCGGGTCCGGTGAAGCCAAGATAAAATTTGTGGATACCAAGCCCTCCAAGAAAAATGGCCAACAAGCCTGCGGCCATTTTATTCTTTGATTCTGTGGCACCGATAGAACCTCCAAGCGCTTTGTAAACCGCGATAGCATTAGTGTCCTTTACATCGAAATCGACTCTCATCCCACGGGCGGGCGGCGTATCCCCATTCCATTCTGCCCCTGCAAATGCATATCTTGCGCCATCCTCCCCGGAAATGACTCCCGAATTGGTTTGCACCGTGAAATCAAGAATTTGGCCTTTCATCCGGCTTCTCCTTTCTTGCGTTTCCCATTTGGCTTTGTCGGGCGGCAGACGGAACTATATTGCCGTCAAACAAAATACAAAACAACACTTTTACACCGCAATTTATTCTATGTAAGGCCCCGATGTCAACAAAATTAATCAAAAGAGAAAGACCGCGTTTTATTATCATATAAATGGCGCCAGGTGAGGCCCCCCGACGCCATAACCATTCTTCTGGTTGCCAAGCGCCTGCTTGGCAACTTTTTTCTTTTTAATGAAAGCAATGTATTGGTTGAAAATCCCTCATATAAAATGGGGAGAATGCCAATTCGCCCCTGCGTTTTTTTCAACCCTCAGAATGTAGTTTGCTCCGCCCTGAGGGATGATAATGTTTCTTATTCAATCGTAAACAAGTCTTTGTATAACTCGTGCATTTTGCCGGAGCG
>CAZKYQ010000053.1:0-14222 GCA_964556975.1 uncultured Ignavibacteria bacterium | reverse complement strand
AAGCACCTGGTTATGTTGAGTACCACACTTCACTAGATACCACACAAACTTTGGAGTATGGTGTTACACCAGTAGAGATAGGAAATGATTCTTTGTTCAACATGACAGACTATTATGATATATTCGGCTCAGACAATGCAGGAAATAGCAAAGCATTAGGAAAATACGATTTTGAGAGTATGACAGGAAATTTTATGTTGTTCTTGAATGATACTGGAAGTCAAGGACTGACAGAACCAGAAATAAATATGATAGTATCTGCATTTTATGATAACATAGAAGACATGACAAGAAATGAAAATGGCAGTTACTTAACACCAGACAACATAGATGTTGTTATTGGAGACATGTGGACATACCAATTACCAGATGATTACTTAACATTATGTTTCGCAGACAGAGATATGCCATTCAGTGGAAGCAATGGTTATGTTGCTAATGGAGACACAATATACGCAAACTGGGCATCATTCAACGGAGTCAGTAGAAAAACAGTAAACTCAGAAATTTGGGGAGGAATGTTTACAGAAGAACAAGAAAAAAATAGTGCTACACTTTTCACAGTATTTGACGAAGATGATTACTTATTTGATTTAACAGATGCTGACAGGATATGCTCTTATTTACAAGGTTTTAGAAGAATAAGCACGTATTTTGACAGAACAATATCAGGTCCAGATACGACTTACACAGAGTATGATCCAGAATTTGTACAACCAATAGCACCAAGATTCTCAGAACCAACAGTTTACTCAAGCAATGGAAAAATTCCTGAAATACTGTATGATATATCAGAAAGAACAACAAGAAAATAATTAATATATCCTGGTTCTCTTATAAATTCTTAAATTCTGACCACCAAAAATAACACTATCACAGCAAACCCTCTTCATAAGTGGGCTCTGGTGTATCAATTAAACATTTATCAGTCCCAACTCTAGCAAACCTTTGAGGACTAAACTCAGAAAAAGATTAACCGTGCCGCCGGATGGCCTCATCCGGCGGTAAGCAGTAGAGCCTTAGGTCAGCGGTAGGTCGGAAGCCCTGCGTTTCCGACAGAGCAGATGTCGCTATCAGGATGTCGTAAGCTCCATCCTGACGGACAAAATGGAGCCGTAGGTCGGGGGTTTATCCCCAAACGGGATGCTTGGTAACCAAATCACAAAAATGCGTCTTTGCGAGGATTCCGCCACAGGCGGGAGACGAAGCAATCTCATATTTCAATATTGAAACCATTGATTGTAAAAGGGGAGATCGCCGCGTCATTCCGCCTTCGGCGGGCTTCCTGACGGTTTACGCGCCGGGTCAGGCGACCCGGCGCCACCAACAATAATTTTGAGAAATATTTCACTTGCCGAATCAGGCCTTTTTTTTTAAATTGGGCGCTGATTTGGAGGTGTTTTGGGTTTTTTGACAATGCTCGCCAAGCGTTTCATCGCCGGTGAGAAAATAGAAGACGCGGTAACGGCAGTACGGAACCTTAATGGGCATGGTATAAAAACCACGCTCGATATTCTCGGTGAAAACGTCACATCCGAAGAGATGGCGGCAAAGCTTGCCGACCTGTATATAGAAGTATTAGGAGCCATAGAAAACGAAAAGATAGAAGCCAACGTATCGGTAAAGCTAACCCAGATGGGTTTGGATATATCCGACGAATTCTGTTTCGAGAATGTCAGCCGAATAATCGAGGCCGCCAGAGACAAAGGCAATTTCGTGCGCATTGACATGGAAGGCTCGGACTACACCCAGCGCACGCTTGACCTCGTTTACCGATGGGCCGATGAATATGACAATGTCGGAACGGTGATTCAAGCCATGATGAGACGTTCCGCGGATGATGTCGCCAAGCTGAACAGCCGCGGTATCAAGGTTCGGCTTTGCAAAGGCGCCTACAAAGAACCGGATTCGGTAGCTTTTCAGAAAATGGAGGAGGTCAACGAGAATTATATTGATCTGATGAAAATCCTTCTTGATAGCGGTATATACCATTCTTTGGCGACACACGACAACGCCATGATCGAGGCCACTCAAAAATACGCCTCCGAGCAGGGAATAGAAAAAGATAAATATGAATTCCAAATGTTATACGGCATAAACCGCGCCGCCCAAGCCGAGCTTGTAAGCGAGGGTTACGGTATGCTGGTATATGTGCCTTTCGGATCGCATTGGTTCCCCTACTATTACCGCCGCCTTCGCGAGCGCAAGGAAAACGTCCTTTTTATTTTGAAGCATTTGTTTGCGGGTTGAAATTTCAATAATACTCATATCGTCTTTGCGAGGAGTCCCGCCTTAGCGGGACGACGAAGCAATCTGTCTATAATACTTCCGAGATGAATCTGGGAGATCGCTTTGTCATCCCGCTGGAAGCGGGATTCCTCGCGATGACATCTGTTTGTTTGACATAACCCGAATTTTCATATACAATAAATATAATGGCTATCGATTTCAAAAAGCGGCTCGATGAGGGCGTCATTGTCTGCGACGGCGCAATGGGGACATATCTCAACCAGAAAGGCGTTTCCTACGACCGCTGTTTCGACGAGTTGAACCTTTCCAAGCCGGAACTGATCTGCGAGGTCCATCGCGAATATATCGAGGCCGGAGCGGAGATTATCGAGACCAATAGTTTCGGCGGAAATAGATTCAGGCTGGCAACGCATGGGTTGGAAGGCTCATTGCGTGAAATAAATCTAAAATCGGCAAAACTCGCTCGTGAAGCGCGGGAAATAACAGGAGTCGATGTTTTCGTAGCAGGTTCAATAGGACCGCTGGGCAAACCGATTGAGCCATTCGGGAAAATAAAAATAGAGGATGCCAAGGACGCGTTCAAAGAGCAGGCAGAAGCATTGCTTGAAGGCGGCGCAGATCTTTTTATGATCGAGACTATCTCGCGGGTAGACGAAATGGTCGCCGCAATCGAGGCCGTAAAAACGGTTGCGGATATTCCAATTGTAGCGCAGGTAACCTTTACCGAAGAGGGCTCAACATATTTCGGCAGTTCACCGGCGCAGATGGCCCAGAAGCTTTTACCGCTTGAAGTTGATGTTATCGGTGCCAACTGTTCGGTCGGCCCGCAGAAAATGCTTGAGGTAATTGAGCAATTAACGGAACTGGGTGTGCCGTATATTTCCGCGCAACCTAACGCCGGTTTACCGAAATATTTCGGAGGGCGGTTTATCTATCTCTCCTCCCCCGATTATTTCGCCGAATACGCCAGGCTTTTCGCCAGAACAGGCGCCCGGATCATCGGCGGCTGCTGCGGTACGACTCCGGAGCATATCAGAAAGGTCGCCGCTATCACTGAAGATATAGAGGACCGAAGAACCATCAGGAGATCAAAAGAAAAACCGCACATCTCGGTTAAACCATATGCCATTGTAGGCGGTGCGGCGACACCATTTACCGAAAAGCTAAAAAAGCAGTTTGTTATTTCCGTGGAAATCGATCCACCCAAAGGCACCAATCCCAAAAAGATGATTGATGCCGCGAAGGCCTTGAAGAAAGCAGGCGCCGACGCGATCAATATTGCGGACTCCCCTATGGCCAGGGTACGAATGAGCTGTCTCGCGCTGGCATATCTCATTCAATCGGAAGTCGATATTGATATTATTCTTCATTACACGACGCGCGACCGCAATCTCATGGGACTGCAATCCGATCTTATAGGAGCGCACGCAATAGGAATCAGAAATATACTGGCGCTGACAGGCGACCCGCCATCACTGGGAGATTATCCTCAATCAACAGCGGTTTTCGATGTTGATTCTATCGGCCTTGTTAAAATAATATCAAAGCTGAATTCGGGGCTTGATTTTGCCTCTAACTCAATTGGCAAACCGACCCAGTTTTCTATAGGCGTCGCCGCCAACCCGGCAAGCGATGATTTGAATATTGAGATTGAAAGACTCAGGCAAAAACTGGAGGCTGGCGGACAGTACATAATGACCCAGCCCTTATACGAATTGGACACGCTCAAGCATTTCTTGGATAAGCTGAATAATCCTGATATGCCGGTATTGCTTGGCATCCTTCCGCTTGTCAGTTATAAACACGCCCAATTTTTGCATAATGAAGTCCCCGGTATTACAATTCCCGAAAAAATCAGAAACAAAATGAATGAAGCCGGAGAGAATTCAGCTTCGGTTGGGGCAGAACTGGCCTCTGAGTTCATTTTAAAAGCCCGGACAATGGTAAAGGGAATTTATTTGATGCCGTCCTTTGGGCGATTTGAATCCAGCATTAAAATAATAAATTCCATCAAAAACGGGCGTTAATACAGATTCGGCATTTTAAGATATCTTTGCGAGTTACAGTCTTAAACTCCTAACTCTATTGACATGCCAATTATTATTTATTATATCCAACAAAGAGAAATGGAGATAATGCCTGAAAACTGGTGGTGAGTTTGAGCATGACAAAAAAAGAGCGCATAGATAGAATCCTTAATGGCAGGGAAATCGACCGTCCTCCTGTTTCGGCATGGAGACATTTTTACGATAAGGAAAACACAACAGACGATCTCGTAAAATCTATGATCGGATTTCAGAAAAAATATGATTGGGATTTTATGAAGATCAACTCTCGCGCGTCATATCATGTTGAGGACTGGGGCGCGCGTTTCAAGTTCTCATCCGATCCCTTAAAAAAACCGATAGGCGAAAGTTATCCTGTTGCAAAGAAATCTGACTGGCAAAAGATTAAACCTGTGGATTGGAGGGCCGGTTCTCTGGGAGAGGTCTTAGCCGCAGGCAAAGAAATACTTTCTCAGATCGGATCAGAAGTTTACTGCGTTCCTACGATCTTCTCCCCTCTTTCAATTGCCGCGGACCTCGTGGAAAGCGACGAGAGATTTATTGAGCTTTTAATTGAAGCGCCGGATGAACTTCACAGCGCGCTGGAGGCAATTACCGGAACTTTCATCGGCTATGTAAATGAATTTATCAAAATCGGCATGGCGGGGATATTCTTCGCGACCACAGAATGGGCCACCAGAGATAGGTTAACCGAAGAACAATATCTCGAATTCGGACAGCATTATGATCTTAAAGTACTAAACGCCGCTTCCGGCGGTTTTTTCAATATTATGCATGTTTGTAAAACCAACAATATGCTGCCTCTCTTCAGAGATTATCCCGCTCCGGTGCTAAGTTGGAACCCCTTTGAATCCGGCAATTTGTCGATCGAGCAAGCGGACCAAATTACGGATAAAATATTTCTTACAGGTATAGATCAAAATAGCGCGCTTTTAAATGGCCCTGATGACGATATTAAAAAGCAGACTTTAAGTTCAATTCGAAAAGTAAAGTTGGGCAAGTTAATTGTCTCGCCGGGTTGTGCGGTAAAAGTCAATACGCCTGATAACAATCTTGTCGTTTATAACGAAACGGTTAAAGGATGGAAAGCATGACGACGAATTATTTTCCGGATATATCTAAAGCTCAGATTTTGAAACTCGCTGATGGTTTTATTAGTACCTCGCCAAACAAGAATTCTGCTTTTGAAGCAATTGTGGCTTTATTACAAGCAAGCATACCTCATTACGACTGGGTCGGTATATATATACTAGAAGATGATGGAGATCTCCATTTGGGGCCCTATCGCGGAAATCCCACGTCTTCTCCAAGAATTCAAGTAGATCGAGGGATATGCGGTGCGGCAGTCAGGCAAAAAAAGACAATTGTTGTGCCGGATGTTCATGCCGATCCGAGATATCTTGAATGCACTTTCGAGACAAAATCAGAAATAGTTGTTCCGATTATCGTTGGCAAAAAAGTCAAAGGCGAAATCGATGTTGATTCGGATAAAGTTAATGCCTTCGGCGAAGAAGATAAAAAACTGCTTGAGGAAGTCGCGGAAAAACTTGCCAATCTTTCCTGATATGAAATTTGTTATTTACGGCTAATTGAGGTCTTGTAGCGCGGCCATAAAGCTGTTTTCATCGTTATTAGGCTCTGGAAAGCAACTTTCCTTGCAAGGCACGCGCCAACTCAGAGGCGATTTTGTATTATTGCATAAAAAATATCTTACTGTTTTCTTGAGTCTATCCGACAGCGCTAATGCGCCGTCCTTTGAGGTCTCCAATAATAATATGGAAATTTTACCGCTCCGCATATCAGAAACCAAATCGGTTTCTCGTATTGACTTCCCAACTAAGTCCTTGACCGCATTATGAAAATTATCCAAATTTTCGTAGTTTTCAAGTTCATTTGTGGAATCTATATGCGAAATATCCAGTGATAAGAGGGATACAAAAGATAGATATCTCTTTGCTCTCTGGATTTCTTCCAAAGCCCTTGACTTGAAATATTCAGTACTATTTCGCATATTTTTCTATTCTAAGAAAACTAATTCCCCGTTAAAAACAATTCCGAATGCACTTCTCCGGCCAACACCGGCTACCTAAATAGCAAATTAAATGCCATAGATATATAATGGATCATCAACAACATTAAATAATAATAAAACCCCTTACTGCTTTATTATTCAATAAGTTATAGATAATGCAAGTAGGGCGGGAGCGAAGATATTTTAAAAATACTTTATATATTTTTTGCAAAATGCAAAAGTTTTCACATTTAATGCATTTATCAATCGATGATTTTGTATTCTTTTATCTTATAAAGTAGTGAGCGGTAGCTGATATCAAGCAATATCGCGGCTTTTCTACGATTCCAATTGGTTTTATGGAGGGCCTTGGTAATCATCATTTTTTCGACATCGCCAATTGCGTCCTGCACCCTTTTTTTCATTGATAAGTCGCCATCTGAAAGATCAATAATATTTGAAATGTTTTCAGAACTCGAAATCGGCCCTTTGAGAGTATCGTATATAATATTTTCATCAGATCTTACAACTATCTGTTTTATCAGATTTTCCAGCTGGCGGACATTTCCGGGCCAGGCGAAGCTCTGAAGATGTTTTAGGGTCTCACTTTTCAGCTCTTTACGAGCCTTATTATAAAGAATGGAATATTTGTCCAGGAAATAGTTGACCAGAAGCGGAATATCGATTCTTCGATTCGCCAAAGTTGGCATATTTATAGTTATTTCGTTAAGCCGATAAAAAAGATCGTTTCTAAACTCGCTCAAATCGATAGCTTCTTCGAGGTTCTTATTTGTCGCGCAAATTATTCTTACATCAACATGAATATTATTAATTCCGCCAACACGAACAAATTCCTGCTGTTCCAAAACCTGCAGCAGTTTTGATTGAAGTTCGCGAGGCATATCTCCTATCTCATCAAGAAACATTGTACCATTATTCGCTATTTCAAATCGTCCGGGCTTTGTCTTGTGGGCGCCGGTAAACGCTCCCTTTTCGTATCCGAACAATTCGGCTTCCAAAAGTTCGCGGGGAATCGCCGCGCAGTTGACTTTGACAAAGGGTTCTTTTTTTCGCGAGGATTTTGCGTGTACCATCCTTGCCACAATTTCCTTGCCCGTTCCCGAATCACCCCTTATCAGGACGGTAAGCTCCGAATCAGCTATTTCATCTATAATATTATTTATCTCAACCATCGGCAAAGAATCGCCAATAAGTATTTTTTTTGTTTCATTAAGCTTTTGCTTTAGCTTGACTAACTCATCTTTAAGACGCCTTTTTTCAAGCACAGACCTAATATGAATCTCAACTTCCCTGACATCGAAAGGCTTGTTAATAAATTCAGCGGCGCCTTTTTTAACAGAATCAACAATATTTTTTGTATCTCCATGCCCGGAGAGCATAATAATATCAATGTTATCATCAATGCTTTTTAATTTTTCCAATACTTCAATGCCATTCATTCCCGGCATCTGAATATCAAGCAAAATAAGCTCAGGACGTTTGGCCTGGGACGTTTGAGATATTTTATTTAACCCCTCTTTGCCATCACGAACCGAGTCTACTTTGTATCCGTTGCCAAGACCCTCGGAAAGTATCCAGGGAACTTTCGGATCATCGTCAATAACAAGAATTTTCACTGATTCTTTATTCATATTTCTGATTATATCGGTAAATCGACAACAAATTTGGTCCCTTTTCCTACCTGGCTTTTTACTGAAATCATACCATTATGGACCGAAACTATTCTTTCTACGATTGCCAAGCCAAGTCCGGTGCCTGCACTTTTGGTAGTGTAATATCGCGCGAAAATCTCGTTGAGCTTATTTTCAGATATGCCATATCCGGTATCCTCAAATGAAACACTCAGCCAGTTTTTGCCGTCATCAAATTTCGAATCAATTTCGATTAAGAGCCTTCCTCCCTTATCCATGCTATCGACAGCATTGAGTATGATATTAATAAAAACCTGCATCATCTCGCGGCTATTTGCCATAATTTCAGTGATTTCGGCATTGTAGATTTTTACAACTTCTATCTCATTTTTCTTGAAATCCCTTTTAAGCAAATCAAGGCACTTATCGATAATTTCGCCGATTTGGATCTTTCTTTTTTTGTATTTGCCAGGATCCGCGAATTCGACCATTTCTTTAACTAATTCAGATAGCCGGCTAACTTCCTTTTCAGCTTCTGGGAAAAAATCATCAGCCAATTCACCGGTAATTTTACCGCCATAAATCTGCAATGAGCCTTTAAGATTTGTCAGCGGCTTTTTAAGATCGTGCCCTATTTCCGCTATTAATTTTCCCATAGTCACTAATTGGGTAGCATTCATAATAGCCTTTTGCCTTTGATAAATCGCCGCTGTTTGTGTTAAAGCCAGGATTGCCATCTCTCTTTGCGATGGGCCAAATTCGATTTTGTTTTTAAGCGCCAGGAAGGCAACTCCAGCCAAAGTTCTTTTTATAAATATCGGCAATGGTATTATTTTGCAATCGCCCTTCAAGAACTTTTCAAATTCCGATACAAGACCGGATAATTTTTTTAAAACCGTATCAATATCGCCTTCTTTTCCTGCATTAAGCGCTTTTTCATCAAGTTTATATACTCGCATTTTTTCAGAAATTGGCTTGTCAGGTAAATTTCCATGATAATACTCAAGATTTATTTCTCCTGAACTTTCAAGATAATCATACCAGTAAATCGATTCTATTTTCAGGAGATCACGCAAGCCGGAGAAGGTTGCTTCACCAGTATTTTCCGGCGCGTCCAGCATTGAGACTATCTCCGCCAAATTATGCAGGACCTTAAGATTATTTATGGTTTTGGTTTTTTCGGCTATCAGATTTGCCCGGTCAATGGCGACGGCCGCGGGCGCGGCAAGAGAATTGAGCAGATCCAGATCATCGTTGCTGAAAGGAAGGCCGTCTAGCTTATTATTCAGATTTATAACTCCGAAAATCTGGTCTTTATATTTTAGAGGTACCGAAATAAGAGATTTCGATTCATATCTTTGACGATTGATTCGCGAAAACCTGGGATCTTTTTCCACATCCTCGACAATTAAGGGCTTTCCTGTTTCCGCTACAAAACCGGCAATAGAGGACCCGATTTTCATTCTGGTATTTTGAATTACATCTTTATTCAGCCCGCATGAAGCGCCTATGTACAGATCATTATTTAGCGGATCAATGATCATTACAGATCCAAGTTTGGCCCCGATCACATCAATTGCCATAGAGAGGATCGACGTTAATGCTTCGCGGAGGTCTGTCGTAATCGCAAGTAAATTTCCGGCGCTGGTAAGAGCATCCAATTGCGCGATTTTTAACCGAAGCTTTTCGTTACTTTCTTTTAATTCTCCAAGAAGACGCAGTTTTTCTAATTCAGAGTTTCTTTTTTCCAGGCTTCTTTCTACAGTTAATTTTAGCTCATCAAGTATTAGCGGTTTAGTTAAATAACCATACGCTCCTTTTTCTACGGCGTGGCGCGCGCTATCAAGAGACGCATAACCCGTAATCAAGATTACGCCTATGAAAGGGTCTTTTTCCTTTGTTCGCTTAAGTATCTCAATTCCATCGATTACTGGCATTTTAATATCCGAAATAATCAGATCGAATGCTTCCTTATCCAATAGCTCCAATGCTTTCAATGAGTTTTGTTCGCCTGTTACATTATATCCTTCCATCGATAAAAGCGTTTTTAAGCTATCGACCATCCTTGGTTCGTTGTCAATAACCAGTATTTTATCTTGCGTCATTATTATCCTTAAGCGGTAATTTAATTGAGAATGTCGCGCCTCCCTGCGAGTTTGAGCAAGCGCTTATTTTTCCAAAATGCGATCTGATTATGCCATAGCATATAGATAACCCAAGTCCGGTCCCAGCGTCTTTACCGGAAGTATAAAACGGTTCAAAAATATGCGGAAGGTCTTTATTATCAATTCCGGTGCCGCTGTCGGCGATATCGATGGCCGCGAATCCGTCTTGTTTCTTTACGCTTATAACCAAGTCTCCGCCATCGGGCATCGCGTCTTGAGCGTTTAATAATATATTAAGAAATACCTGCTTTAATTTATCGGATGAACCAATGATCTCGCAGGGTTTTTCATCATATACCTGAACGATGTTGATGCCCGAAGCCTGCAATTTTCCCTTAATTAATTCAAGAATGGAATCAATTGTTTCACAAACATTGATTTTAGTTGATTCCTCAAGCGAGGGCCTATAGAAATCAAGCAATTGCCTGACAATAGCGGCGATCCTGATTACTTCTTCCTGCACTACTTTTACGTGTGTCTTGAGTTCACCGTTGCCGGCTGATAACTTTTCAATTATGGAGAGATAATTATTAATAATAGCCAATGGATTATTAACCTCGTGAGCGATTGACGCTGAGAGCGTACCAAGCGCCGCTAACTTTTCTGTTTCAATTAAGCGGTCCTGGGCAGATTTTAGCTCCGCCAGAGCTTTTTTCTCATTCTCATATAGGCCCGCGTTATCAAGCGCGACGCTTAATTGATTGAGAAGAATTGAGACAAATTCCAGGTCGTCGTCATGAAATGAAGCGCCTGATAATTTTGCCGGAAGAATTAAAATGCCCAGAATGTTGTTTTTGACGACGAGCGGCATAACAAGTTTGGCTTCAATAGCAATCAAAAGCTTGAGATCGCCAGATGATTCCGGGATTTCGTTTTCCAATTCCTCAACCCGGTGGGGTTTTGAATTTCTTTGAAGAAAACGAAATAAGGGCCCGACTCTTGGAAAAACAAATTTTCTTTCTTTCGGCAAATGGAGGCCTTTTGAATGGAATTTTGAGAAATCGCCGGTTTTAGTATTTTTAACAACTATAGCCGCGCTGGATATGCCCATTTGCCCGATACATGTAAAAAGTATCGCGTCTAAAAGAGACTCAACTTCTAACATTGAGTTAAGGTGCCTTGATATCTCAAAGATTGTATAAAGATCAAAAATTTTCCGGCGAAGGCTTTTATTGGCGTCAGTAAGCGCGGAAATATGACTGGCCGCGGGCAATTTATCTGCGTCCAGCTTTTTCGTTGGCTCTTTGGATGAATCCGGTCTGTTTGTTTTATCCATCATTTTTAATATTCGGCAGAAATGCGGCCATGTTTGACAAGCATTTGTTTCTTAAAACAATAAGGTTTCAGAATTGTCCCTCGGTTAAATGCATATTAGCCCATGCGCCAAAATCCTATTCATGCCTTTCGGATGTTTTGAGGAAATCTATCTGGAAAATAATCATTCTAATAAGCATACTCCCTCCAATTGCAATTGATTTACTAAGAAGCAAGATAGAAACGCGAAAGTAATTGTCAATCCAATTATCATGATTTTATTGCGCTTATTGTTTATTTGATATAAGATTAACAAGATAAATGGCCGAAGTTAGGCCTGTTTGAAAATCAAGAAATGAGGTTGTTTCGGATAATTTAGCCCGTCAAATTTCAGATGAACTTGAAGATGTAGCGGATGTGACTGCGGTTTTCAGTTCCAGAAGAGAAATTCTATTTAAAGGAATTCCTAAAATCGATCTTGAATTCAGGAAAACCGATATTATTTCCCGATTGTCAAGATTCGGACGCAATGTGGAGATTCTCTCCGAAAAACCAAATCTTGTAGTAAGGCTTAGGCGCCGGGAAACATCCGAGGATAAATTCCCCTGGCTCAATCTGCTCTTGTTCATTTTAACGGGAATCACGACAGTTTTAACGGGAGCATTATGGGAGGGCGTGGATTGGGTATCCAATCCTATTGAGGCGTTCGGCAATCCATTAAAAATATTTCTTGGAGGTTTACCGTTTTCATTATCACTGCTCGCCATTTTGGTCTTTCACGAATTCGGCCATTATTTCGCTGCCCGCTATCATGGCGTCAAGGTTACTCTTCCCTATTTTATACCGGCGCCTCCTGCCTTAACTTTGATAGGAACTTTCGGAGCGTTTATTAAATCCAAATCCGCGTTTGTAAATAAAAAACAACTTCTGGATGTCGGAGCGGCCGGCCCGCTTGCGGGCTTGGTTGTCGCAATAATTGTTCTTACCATTGGAATAAAAAGCTCAAGCATCCGGCCCGTGACAAATGAAATATCAGGCTTGTTTTTCGGCGAATCTATGTTGTTTAGCTTTATAACTGATATTGTCAAAGGCACCGTAGCAAGCGATCAGGTGTTGGTAATAAATTCGGTCGGTTTCGCCGGATGGGTAGGGTTGCTGGTTACTATGTTTAACCTGCTTCCAATCGGCCAGCTTGACGGCGGTCATATAACTTATGCTATGTTCGGGAAAACGCAAAAATCAATCGCGGTACTTACAATGATCGGTCTTGCGGGGTTATCGTTTTATTGGCAGGGCTGGATTGTCTGGCTGTTTATGGGTTTCCTTGTAAAACCGAAACACCCTCCTACCGTTATGGACGAGGAGCCTCTTGACCGAAGGCGAAAGATCATCGGGTATATCAGCATGGCCGCGTTTGTGGTATGCTTTGTTCCCGCCCCGATTTATTTTAGTGTTTAAGATGCCCGTGTCGTCAGGTCGCCTGACCTGACGAATATTTCAGTTTATCAAACAGTCGGGTCAGGCGACCCGACTGCACACAAAATTACCCTTGACTCTTAAACAAGTATATTATATTCTATAAACGAAGCAAGGGAATGTAAAAACTGAATAATCGGGGAAGCAGCTTAGGGTATTGTGGAAAGCGTAGTAATAATGATAGCAAGGGAGATTAAATGACAATAGCATTTTTCATATTCTGGATAGTATTTTCAATTGTTATCGCGGTTATAGCCAACAGCCGTGAGCGAAGTGGGGCAGCTTGGTTTTTCTTATCATTATTGATTTCGCCAATTTTAACATTGATTTTGATATTGACTTTGCCCCGTCCAGAATCAACACCCGCAAAAAGAAAATCAAAATTATACGATGAATAGCAATCAATATGTTGAAAATATCGGCAGAAGTAAAAGAAGAATCTAAAAAATGATAAAACTTCCGATATGCCCGTGTCGTCAGGTGGCCTCACCTGACGAATAACAGAAAGAAAATATGCCGCTAAGATACCGAAATCTAATCAAAGGCAGAGCTTTGTTTTTCTTAACTACATCGCGCTTCGTCAATATGCCATTTCCCGATCAGCCCGATAATTATTCTGTTATATATGAAATATTATTCAGGACAGCCAAAGAAAAAGAGGTTGTCATAATTGCATACGTACTAATGCCAACTCATATTCATTTAATCGTTGATTCAAACAACGGTGGCGCGGGAATCTCGAAATTTATGCATTCTTTCAAAGGACGTGTTCGAGAAACCTTGCAGGGAAAAGGCAAATTCTGGCAGGACCGCTTTGATGATTTTGTTATCAAAACCCAAAAACAATTCCAGATCAAGCTAAATTACATTCATTTTAATCCAGTAAGGGCGGGTCTCGTTAGCAAACCGGAAGACTGGGAATATTCGAGCTATAACGAATGGCAAAATGACTTGAATGTAAAGGAATTGGGCTTTCATTTTTGACATCATACGACAGTCGGGTCAGGCGACCCGACTGCACAAGAAATCGCCCGTGTCGTCAGGTCGCCCGACCTGACGAAAAGCGTACCGTGGGCGGCACACGTCCTCGTGTGCCCCGTAACGGGCAGACCGGTAGGTCTGCCGCGCACAAAGAACTTTTATAGCGTCGTCAGTCCATAGCTCGTTGCTGTAAGGAAAGGGTTCCTTACAGCGCGTGAAACAACTCATTGGCTGTCTTTAAACCCGGCCTACAATTGGCAAAATAATTCGACTTGACTTATCAATATATAAATATATAATGGCGGTCAGCGCGCCGGAGTGGTGAAATTGGTAGACGCGCTGGACTCAAAATCCAGTGGGGTTTACG
>CAZKYQ010000052.1:0-14727 GCA_964556975.1 uncultured Ignavibacteria bacterium | reverse complement strand
TCGATTTGCGTATCGCAATTGCCCTTTGGTTACCAAGCAGGCGCTTGGCAACCAGAAGTATAATTGAAACACGCGAAATATTTATTTATAAACGATATTAGGCCTCAGCCAGCGTTCTGCTTCGGCTATGGTCATTGCTTTGCGGCGGGCGTAATCGTTGACCTGGTCTTTGCCGATTCTGCCCAATCCGAAATAACATGATGCGGGGTGCGAAAAATACCAGCCGCTTACGGACGCGCCGGGAGCCATAGCGAAGTTCTCCGTTAATCGTACGCCGATGTTTTCTTCAACGTTGAGCAAATCAAACAATACTCCTTTTTCAGTATGATCGGGGCAGGAAGGATATCCCGGCGCCGGCCTGATGCCGATATATTCTTCCGCGATTAATTCTCTGTTTATAAAACTCTCATCGGGAGAATATCCCCAAAATTCTTTTCGTACGCGCGCATGCATTCTTTCGGCGAACGCCTCGGCAAGCCTGTCGGCCAACGCCTTTACCATTATCGCGCTGTAATCATCATTTTCATTTTTAAATTCATCCACGAGTTTATCTGTTCCGATTCCGGCTGTTACAACAAACGCCCCGACATGGTCTTTTTTGCCTGTATCCCGGGGGGCGACAAAATCCGACAAACAGGCGTTGAACCCTCTCGCTCCGCTTTCTTTTTGCTGGCGAAGATTATGCAAGACGGTCAGGACTTTGTCCCGGTTCTCGTCCGTATAAATTTCAATATCATCCCCGATTGAGTTGGCCGGGAAAAGCCCGATTACGGCATTCGCGCTCAATAGATTTTCATTCGCGATTTTAAAGAGCATCTTCCCCGCGTCTCCAAAAAGCTCTTTGGCCTGAGCGCCAAATTTATCATCTTTAAAAATATCCGGGAATTTGCCTTTTAGCTCCCACACTCTGAAAAAAGGCGTCCAATCGATATAATGAATCAATTCCGTTATTGAGTAATCCTTGAAAACAGTTATACCGGGTTTTTCCGGAGTATGAGGCTTAAATGATGACCAGTCGATTTTTGCTTTACGGTTTCGGGCTTCCTCAATTGTCAGCAGCCTGAAAGCCGATTTTCGCTTATTATGATTCAGCCTGAGTTTTTCATATTCAGTTTTGATATCGTTTATGAACGGCTTCCGTTTCTTTTCGCTTAATAGACTCCTGACTACGCCGACGCTTTTCGAGGCATCTTTGACATAAATTGCCGCGCCGTTGTATGCTGGATCAATCTTAACCGATGTATGCGCCCTGGATGTCGTCGCGCCGCCTATTAATAGAGGCAGATCAAATTCAAGACGCTGCATTTCAGAGGCTACGTGTACCATCTCGTCGAGAGATGGCGTAATAAGACCGCTTAAGCCGATAATGTCGGCGTTCTCCTCTTTGGCTCTTTCCAATATCTTATCAGCCGAAACCATGACGCCCAGATCGATTATATCGTACCCATTACAGCCAAGAACAACTCCGACAATATTCTTGCCTATATCATGGATGTCGCCTTTGACCGTGGCCATGATTATTTTGCCTGCGGACTTTCGTTCATCCCCTGTTTTTTCGGCGTCCAGATAGGGCGTTAAGATAGAAACAGCTTTTTTCATGACACGCGCTGATTTTACAACCTGCGGTAAGAACATTTTTCCGGAGCCAAAAAGATCGCCAACAATGTTCATGCCGTCCATCAACGGCCCCTCTATAACTTCCAGCGCGCGTCCGAATTTACTACGGGCTTCCTCGACATCCTGCTCAATGAATTCCGTCAAACCGTTTACAAGTGAGTATGATAGGCGGTCCTCAACGGTTTTCTCTCTCCATGAAAGATCAACAGTTGCCTTTTTTCTTGCTGATTTAATATTCCCGGCAAGTTCGGTCAACCGTTCGGTGCTATCGTCTGCCCTGTTTAAAACAAGGTCCTCGATAATATTTAAAAGTTCCGGCGGGATTTCATCATATACGGTCAATTGCCCCGCGTTAACAATACCCATGTCCATTCCAGCTTCAATGGCGTAATACAGAAACACCGAATTCATCGCTTCCCTGATGGTATCGTTCCCGCGATAAGCGAACGATAGATTGCTGACCCCGCCGCTTATAAGCGAATGCGGCAAGCTGTTTTTTATAGTTCTGCAAGCCTCGATATAGGCAACGGCGAAATTATTATGTTCTTCGATTCCGGTTCCGATGGCGAAAATATTAGGATCGAAAATAATATCCTGCGGAGGGAATGCTAATTCTTCAGTTAATATCTTATATGATCGTCCACAGATTTCGACTTTTCTTTCGCGCGATTCAGCCTGGCCTTTTTCATCGAATGCCATAACAATCGCCGCCGCTCCATACATTTGAACAAGCCTGGCCCTGCGTTTGAATTCATCTTCCCCGTCCTTGAGGCTTATCGAGTTTACGATCCCTTTGCCTTGAATGCACTTCAGCCCCGCTTCGATCACTTCCCATTTTGACGAATCAATCATTATGGGGACTCGGCATATTTCCGGTTCTGCCGCGACGTAATTTAGAAATTTAGTCATCGCGTTTTCCGAATCAAGCATCCCCTCGTCCATATTGACATCTATGATCTGCGCGCCGTTATTTACTTGCTGGCGGGCAACAGTGAGGGCCTCTTCGTAATCTTCCTCTTTAATCAACCGTGCGAATTTTTTTGAGCCGGCTACATTTGTTCGTTCTCCGACATTAACGAAAAGTGAATCCGGTTTGATCACCAGAGGCTCAAGACCGCTTAAACGACAAAAAGGGTTTATGCTCGGAATTGTCCTTGGGACAAGACCGTTAACGGCATCAGCGATGGCCTTGATATGCGCGGGAGTGGAACCGCAGCATCCGCCCACTATATTTAAAAACCCCCTCTTGGCGAAATCACCTAAAACACGCGCCATATATTCGGGGGTATCGTCATACTCGCCAAACTCGTTTGGCAAACCGGCGTTTGGATAAACGGAAACATTCGTATCGCTGATTTTCGCAAGCTCTTCAATATGCGGCCTCAATGCCTCCGCCCCCAGCGAGCAGTTTAGTCCTACAATCAGAGGATTGGCGTGTTTGATTGAAATCCAAAACGCTTCGATTGTCTGGCCGGATAATGTGCGGCCGCTAGCGTCTATTACCGTTCCTGAAATCCAGATGGGAATATCCAGGCCGCGAATATTTAAAATGTTTCTAATGCCATACAGGGCCGCCTTGGCGTTCAATGTATCGAAAATAGTTTCCAAAAGTAATATGTCAACGCCGCCGTCAATCAGGCCCCGCGCCTGCTCTTCGTAAGCTTCACGCATCCGATCGAAATTCACCTCGCGATAACCAGGGTCATTTACGTCGGGCGACATGGAGCAGGTTTTATTTGACGGACCAAGCGCCCCGGCAACAAACCGGTTTTTTTCAGGATAACGCGAACTAAAATCATCCGCCACCGCTCTGGCTATTTTCGCCGCCGCAATGTTGATCTCGTAAACATATTTTTCGGCTTGGTAGTCGGATTGTGAAATCGCGTTGGCGTTGAAAGTGTTGGTGCTTAGAATATTCGCCCCCGCTTCGGCAAACTCGCGGTGAATAGACTCGATTATATCAGGTTGTGTTAAGCATAGGATATCGTTATTGCCCTTTAAATCAAAAGCATGATTGGAAAATCGCGTTCCTCTAAAATCAGATTCAGTCAGTTTCCGGGCTTGAATCATTGTCCCCTTTGCGCCTTCAACAATCAATATCCGATTTGCCAACTGCTCTTTGAGTATTTTCGATCTGTCGTTTATCATAATTATAGATTACGGTCTAATCGTTCTAAATGCCACAATAAAATATCGGAAGATATTATTTCAGGTACATAAAAAATACCGGCCTGCAAAGACCGGCATTTCTGTTTTATGAAATTAAATTAGAACGAGAACATCATATTCAGATATAAATATGAATTGGTTATATCATCCAAACCCGTTCCCCGATTGGTAATTTTATCGGACTGGAAATTAAGCGATCCCTTGAATCCCTTAACCGGGTTGCATTCAAGGCCAATCATCATCATAGTACTTTTCATCCCGAATGGATCAACCGCATTCGGGGAATCATAGCCTATATCGGTATGGTCGTCTGCGTCAGCGTCAACAGCAATATAACGAAAAAACAGACCGGTTGTTTGGAGCTTTTTAATATCAGGAAGTAATTCGCCGAACCAGAGCGTCCCAAATATTGTCGTAGCGCTGATTATAACGTCGGAGGTATCACCGTTAGCAAACTTATCCAATCCAACATCGAAAACATCAAGAACATACGGGGAGCTATAGCTGTTGTACTCTACGCCCAAATTAAGAAGCTCATTATATTGTAAATTTGCCAAAATAGAAATTGTCGTTTTCTTGAAATCATCGGTAAACACTCCACTACTGTCGAAATCGCTAATTTTGCCGGAATTAATCTGGAATCCGATTATTGACTTTTCAAAATCAGGCTGCGCGTTCAGGGGTTTTATGAAAACAGTCAGGTCTATATCCTTTGAATTATCCTTTTCATCGGGTTCTTTATAGGATGTGCCGTTGAGTATAGAAAAGTTGGCGTTGCCCCATTTCCCTTTTTTGCCGAGCTTACTCCAGAGCGTGATACCGAAATCGGCTGATGTCTGCAATCCGAAAAAATCCGAGGCGGTTTTGCTAATATACCGCCTGCTCCAGGCCTTATTAGCGTTGGCTATCCAAGGGGTCTCAAGCAATCCTAATTTTCCGCCGAACATTATTTGCCGGTTCTCAAAACATTTCCAACCGATGTAACCGTATTTTAGCCTGATGTTATTATCCTTTGGATTTACGTCAACAGTAATTCTGCCAAAAGTTCTATCCGAAACCCTGGCTTTTGCCGACAAGTAAGTTCTTGTGATTCCAAACCTGTTATAGCTGTCGAAATCAACATCGGACTGATTGCCAAAAGCGTCAAGGGTATCAGACATGTCATAATACCAATAGGCGTAAACAAGACCGCTGAAATTCACTTCTTTTTCAGCTTTCGCGATAGAAAATACAATCAGGGCCATTACCATCATTAGGACAACATTTCGCCAACACCTCATTTTTTTCTCCTTTATTATCAAATCTCTTTTTTAGTGACTACGACATTTCGATAAGATATTAGAATAATTTCGGTACGGATTTCAAACTATTTTTTGGGAATTAAACAAAAAGTCTAAATTAACATCTTTACTTTAGGATTTTAAAAAGTGGAATTGTTGGGCAGCTTTTTATGGGAAGATTTTAATTATTTGGATTTATCAAGCGTTAATCAAATTCGCGTTTAATTCGTGAGGCGTTTTCGTAGATGATTTATTGGTTTCTTTATTTAGCTGCGGCCTTCCGATGAACTTTATCACACGTTTTGTATTATAATCAGGCTTAATACAACCATTTTCTATGAAAAAGCCTTCGAGCCAATATTTCAGACTAAGCATAATATCTTTCTCCGTTTTCGGACGAGAATTTTGTGGAATTGAATCCATAAAACCATCAATATCAAAAAGCGTTTTGCCTAATTGTATTTTCAGATTGATATCAAGCGCGCGATAAATATCAAGATCAACGTATGACATAACATTGGTTATAAATCCTTGGTTTTCCAGGTAATCTTCGGCTTTTGATTCTTTAATCCATGTATCTGCCGTCCAGCTTGAGTCGCTTGAATAATCTCCGCAGGGGCAGTTATTGACCAGAATAAAATATGATTTCCCCTTATCAATCAGGCGGCCAAGAGGATAGAGCCGACAACGCAATGGCCGGTCTTTATAAACGGAACATCCATAAGATCTTAAAAAATGACATTTATTTCTTCTACTTTTGCCCTTGTAAGTAAGAAACGCGATTGGGAAATGCGTATTTTCATCCAAGGCTAATTCTGCGAAATCGTGAATAAATTTTCGTGTAGATATATTGAACCTTCTACTCAATCGAAGAACATCATAAGGTTCAAGAACAATCTTATCTTCCGCGGAAAAGTTCTTACAACAGACATTCGTACGCTTGCAAGAAAAAGCGAACCTGTCATCAGGCCCAATAAATTTTTGGTGATTAATACAATTTTTTTGACAGCTTTTAATAAAGTTTTGAGCAAAACCGTCAATTTTATAAAGTTCTCTTGGGTCGCCGATGTTCATTAATTTTCCTCTATAAAAAACAAATCTACTCTACTTGTTCATTTTTCGGCCCTATAAAAAGTTACTTATCCGACAATACGGTCTGTTTCAATAAGCCACAAGACCCTGATTCATGATGTAACCGCAGGTTCAAACATGAAACACAGAACATCATTCCGGCACAGATTATGATTATGCTAATGATTATAAGAATCTTAGAAATTAAGTTGAGATGGAGAAAGGATTGAAATTGGTATTTTTGTCATAGATATCGCAAGACTCGCGCTTTTTCAGAAACCCGACTACCATATAGGTTAATGGCGTACAAAAAGTCTCAAAACCAACCTTGAAAATATAATTTGAAATTAAAATTGAAATCAATAGTTCTGTCGAATATACACCATAGAAGGCTATAAAGACAAAGAGCAGTGTATCGACGCCCTCGCCAATTATCGTAGAGCCAATTGTGCGCGTCCAAAGCCATTTGCCTTTAGTCGCGATTTTCATTTTTGCCAGCGTAAAAGAATTTGAAAATTCTCCAGCGAAATAGGCGATCAACGAGGCCGTAACAATTCTGGGAGTAAGTCCGAGTATTTTGTCGTAAGCATCCTGATTGAGCCAATCAGACGCGGGAGGAAGCTTTCCTACTATCATAAATACAGCGGACATTAAAAATGCCGCTAAAAAGCCGGTCCAGATAACCCGCCGCGACCGTTTGTAACCGTAAACTTCGGTAAGTATATCTCCAAAAATATAACTGATTGGGAAAAGGATTGTCCCGCCGTCGAAAGTGAACGGCCCCAGATCAAGAACTTTCGATGAAGCAACATTTGATATCAATAATACGGCGACAAAAAGCCCCAAAATCAGATCATAATACTTATATTGGCTATTATTTTGAGGTTTATTACTTTTCAATTTTCTTCCTTAGTTCGTCGGCAATATAATTTCCAATTTGTAGAGCTTTATCAAGCCTCAAAACTCTGTTCACATTAAAGCCAATTCCGATATCTTTTTCAACCCCCTTTATCGAGGAGTAAAAATTGCTTTCGCCAAAATTGTCATTTCTGTAAACAACCGCCGTTAAATTGCTGACAGCTTCTATTTGACCGTCTATAATATTAATTCTTAAAGAATCGCCGGTATCTTTCAAGCGAGACTTAATTTGAACATTTGCCCCCAAAAGATTTGATACCGATAAGGCGTAAAACGCGCTTGCGGCAGGAATAAAAGCGGAGTCTGGTTCCTCGTCCTCGATTAAGAATACTTTGAAATCGCTTTCGTGTAAAGTCCAGGGGTAGGCGCCAATAATAATGCCATTATCATTTATGAAAATATCATCTTTCTTAACAAGAGCGTTAAGGCATCTTTTTAATTCTTCATTTTCAAATCCGGTTTTCCTTTGAAGATATTCGAATTGTGGAATTTTTCCCAACACCGGAGTATCGTTTATGAGAATCTTAAGTATTTTCAATTCTATTTTTGAATATGATTTATACTCAATAAATTTTAATTGCCCTGAATTGTAAACTAACTTATGGCCATATTTAGGAAAAACCAATTCATTCAGGATAAAGGCCAAGACACAAATAATAGCAACTGCAAAAATTGTTTTTAGATTCTTTTTTGAAAATACGCTCACTTGATTGTTTTCTCTGTGCAGGTCTAAGCCAATGAATATCCACCATCGACAACGAGTACCTGTCCGGTAACCCATCGCGACTTTTCCGAACAAAGAAATGTAACTACTTCGGCTACTTCATCCGGAGTACCGACCCTGTTAAACGGGGTCCTGCGCACTACTTCATCGAGCATTTCCTGATAGCTGGGGAACCCTTTCAAAGCGTCGGTATCAATGAACCCTCCGCTGACCGTGTTAACATTGATCTTTTTAGGAGCGAGTTCGAAGGCCATATAGCGAGTCAGAGTTTCTATGGCGGCTTTCGATGCTCCAATCGCGGCGTATCCGGGGATGTGCCTCACCGAACCAAGCGATGATAAGGCCACAATCTTGGAACCGTCCGGCATTATGTCTTTCGCGAGCTGTACGCCCTTCAAGAACGCCCAGGCATTAGTATCCATAGATAAGTGCCAGGCTTTTTGATCGAGTTCCATGGCGGACGTAAACAAACCCAATGCGGCGTTCGAAATCAATATATCGAGACGGCCGAACTTGTCTTTGATCTCGTCATAGACTTTATGCATTTTCTCATGGTTCCCGATATTGCATCTTACGGCGTGATATTCGCCGCCAAAGCTTTTTAGCTGTTCAAGCGTCTCATCGGCGGCGTTTCGGCTTCGAAAATAATTGACCACGACATTAGCGCCGCCTTCGGCAAGACGCAAGGCGATACTCTTTCCGATACCCTTAGTGCCTCCGGTTACCAACGCCACTTTTCCCGCGAATTCTTTTTTACTATTGTTTGGATTACTCATTTATACCCTCCAGTGTATCTGTCAATCGATTAATGACGCCAATATTAATATAATAGACCGATTGTGTCAATGTTTGATTGTGGTTTCTAAATTTCGATTTTTTCGTTACTGACAATTCGTGGAAAGTTATCTAATTGTACTTCAAGAGCTTACGATTGAGAATTGCCGGGAATTTCTTAGTCCATTTTTCATTTCAACAACACCATCTTAACACTTTCGGCGCCAACTGCCGCCTCAAGCCTCGCGAAATAGATGCCGGATGTATGCCCGCTGGCGTCCCAGATAGCCTCACCGCCTGAAAGCGCCAGACGTATCACCAGCCTTCCGGCGATATTATATATATTTACATATTCGATCAATGGGTCCGATACGGTAATCTTACATACGGCGTTGAATGGATTGGGGTAGGCGTTAAGAATAAATGCTGATTTCGGTAATTGTTCAGGCTCATTCAAGCCTGTTGTTTCACTCTCAAGTATGGCGAAATAAATATCGTTGTCGCCGTTGCGAGTATCGACCCAGACGGCATAGATAGTATTGATACCATCGTAAGCAAGTTGAACATTCGATTTAAACGAAACCACCGGATCGGAGAGCTCGAAAAGCGGCCCCCAATTCAATCCGATGTCACCTGAGATCGTTCCGACGATTCGGTTGCCGTCCTGTCCCGGGATATTTTCCTGAAATGCCGCGAGCAATCGTCCATCGTTAAGCTCAAGGAGCCTGGGGAAATTTTGCGCGTAATCGCCTCCCACAAGCATTTCATCATCGAAGCTTGCGCCGCCATCGGTTGATCGGGACGAATAGATTTTATAAGGCTCTATACGTCCATCGGCAAATATAGTGATCCATACGCCCGAAGAATGCTGAATAATAACCGGTCCCGTGCCGGGGCATGCAGGCAATTGCCAGTTACCGAAACTGGCCCTAACAGGCGGATAAAAAGTTGAAAAATCATCATGGGCGCGCGATATGTAAATCTCGCGGAAATAGCTGATATTGTTTCGGAAAGCCAGCATAATTTGGCCATCATTTCCGGAGGCAACCCACGGCAGACAGCAATCACAAGGCTCAATACCGGGGTCCTGAATATCGGCTCTGATATTAGGATTCCAGCTTGCTCCTCCGTTCGGGGACATGGAAGCGAAAATGGCCTGACATCCGGACTGGCAAAGCCTGCCATCCTGCCAGACAGCAACAAGCGTATCGCTCTGCCCCACTCTGGCCATGCTTGGCAGATACTGATGGAAAAAGGTTGAATCATCATTGACGCGCTGTGCCTCGGAAAAACTACCGTTTGGGTGGCGTGTCCGACTGAAAATATCATTATTGTATGTGCCGTTTCTTTTGTCCGCCCAGCAAAACACGAGTCCATTGGATCCGTTTTCTTCCAGCCCGATTATCCCTTCTCCTCCGATCAAAGCATAGCCGTCGACATCATTAACTTTGATTTCGTCTGAAAACGATTGCCCCGCGTCTGTTGAAATAGTGATAAATATGTCAAAATACGGATTGTCAATACGATCATCGCCCCAGGCGACCACAATATTGCCCTGATCGGTATAAATGATATTCGCTCCAGTTTGATTTGTACTGCCCGTATCAGCATTAAGACGTTCAACTGAAACCCGGCTAAACTGGGAAAATGCCTGAGGGGCGATAAATAACATAACCCCAAGAGCAATCACGAAATATTTGAAAAATTCTCTCATCAAAACCTGATTTTTGAGTTTTTCTTTACAAATCCAATATCGCCCAAAATGAAATATTGTCAAGTGTTATTATTATATGGGGTTATATGCAATTCTAGGCACATTCCGAAAACCCGAATCGCTTATTTATTCAGCCAGTCCTCGCGTACAGGATGGAAGACATCAATAACCTTGCAATCGGTAATTGCCCGCCCGCTGTGCGGGACATTCGGCGGCAGCACCTCCACCACGCCCGCTTTAAGTACCTGCGGTTTCCCCTCCACGGTTAACTCAAGTTCGCCCTCAATAACGTTCACAACCTGCTCATTGGGATGGCTGTGTTCAAGCAAAACGGCGCCCGTATCGAGGGAAACGTATGATATGCTCATTGACTCGCAGTTAATGATTCGCGCCCTTATTCCGGGGGCCAGTTCCAGCTCTTTCAGATCATCAAGATTTATTAATGTCATATTGGCCTCTCTAACTCCTAATATCTTGGGCAATTTCTATTAACCATTTTTATCAAATCAATATAGTAAATGACAAAATGAGAAAGTAGTTTTACTTGCAGATACTGCTGAAAATAAAATTCAACTGCCGGAGGGGGGATTTGAACCCCCACAAGGTTGCCCTCACTGCGCCCTGAACGCAGCGCGTCTACCAATTCCACCACTCCGGCGAAAGCACGGCACAAATATATTATTATTGTCGGCATTGGCAAGCCATATTTAGATGGAAAACTGGGAGCAAATTCCACACCAGAGAATTATTAACCTGTTTATTTATAACAGCTTATTTAATTCTTGCGAATTGTCTTGAAAATCGCCCGGTCTCATGCTATAACGATGTGATGAAGAAAAAGGCCGAAGACAAGTTGCCGGATGGCATTAAGATAATCGCCACTAACCGCAAGGCCCGGTATGAGTATCATGTGTTTCAAACTTTTGAGGCGGGCCTTACTCTTCTGGGGAGCGAAGTCAAATCATTGCGTGCAGGAAAGGCCAACCTGAAGGATTCCTACGCTATGGCAAAAAACAACGAAATCTTTCTTATGAATATGCATATTGCCGCGTATGACAAAACCGGATATGACGGTCATGAACCGGAGCGGCCCCGGAAACTGCTTTTGCACGCCAAGGAGATTGACAAATTAATTTCCCTGACGGAAACAAAAGGAATGACGCTGGTCCCCTTAAGGCTATATTTTAAAGGCAAATACGCGAAGGTTGAAATAGGAGTCTGTAAGGGCAAAAAAGAGCGCGATAAGCGGGCTACCATTATGGAACGGGATATAAATCGCGATATTGAGCGAGAAATCAAACGCCGCCGATGAACTTCCAACCAAGTAATTTGTATAAAACCGTGATGCGGACGATATTTGCTTTTCTATTTCTGACTGGAATTCTCAATGCTGCCAACATTACCGGAATAAGGCTAAACGACGGCAAGAAATATGCTATTAAATCTCACAAAATAGAAAACGTAATTTATATCGAGTCGTCATCGCTGGCATCGTTCCTGGGCGGCAAAGAAACTATTGATTTTTTCACGAAAAGCGGAGGAATTAATTTTGAAACCTGCAACTTGGAATATTCCATGTTTTCGCAATTCATAAGGTCCGGCGAAACAGTATTTAATATCCACAAACCTGTTAGGTTTAATAACGGTTCTTTTCTTCTGCCGATCAAATATATTGTTGAAGTTCTCAATCAGGTTTCACCAAATGAATTGCGTTGGGACGGCAAAGTTTTGACCGTATCCCCTCCTACTTTCAATATTACCGGGATTACCGCGCATCAAAAAATCAATGGAGTACTGCTCGAGATATTTTTAAAAGAGAATCTCCGCTTTGATGTTATTAAAACTGATGACAGTTGGATATATGTCACAATTTCGGATGGCAAAATTGACCGCGCCGCGCTGGAAAAAAGAATTCCGGTTGATGCCGTTTACAAAGTAAAAACCTATCAGTTTGACCATTCGGCCCAAGTCTCTATTAGATTGCGGCCAAAGGATTTTACGTTTACATCAAAGCTGAAAACGGACCCGTTTCGTATCCAGATCCTTGTTCGCGGGGAAGGTTTTTTGGATTCATCGCTATCGAAATACAACCCTGATGAGAATTTTGCCGACAATCCGATTGATGTAATAGTAATCGATCCCGGCCACGGCGGTAAGGATTTTGGGGCGGTTGGGAATAGAAATACGAGAGAAAAAGACATTGTTTTAAAGATAGCCAAATACTTATTTTCATTATTAAAAGAAGATAGTGATTTTAAGCCGATAATAACCAGGCAGGAAGATATTTTTGTTCCGCTTTCCGAACGCACCGCGCTCGCCAATTCGGTTGGGGGCGATATGCTAATTTCAATACATGCCAACGCGTCATCCAATAAGAAAGCGCGTGGGGCAATATCGTTTTTTCTGGCCGATGCCAAAACCGATGAGGCACGGGCGGCGGCCACATTGGAAAACAGCTCGATCCGTTTTGAAAATGTCGAAAACCAAAAGCAGTATTTGACCGATCTTGATTTTACTTTGAGAGACATGATCCAAACGGAATTTCAAAAGGAATCCGCTGATCTCGCAGATATAATTCAGAAAAATATAAAAAAGAAAACAAAAAGCAAAAGCCGCGGAGTTGACCAGGCTGGATTTTTTGTGTTGGACAAAGCGTATATGCCGGCCGTATTGATTGAAACGTCATTTATTTCAAATAAGGATGATGAAAAATTGCTAAAGAATGACGATTTTCAGCGTAAGACAGCTAACGCGATTTATGAATCAATAAGAGCTTTTAAGGACAAATATGATATCGTCAAAGACGAAACAAAGTAAAGCTATTGGAATTTTCGATTCCGGAATCGGCGGGCTTACGGTAGCCTCGGAAATATTCAGGCAGCTGCCCAACGAGAACGTCATTTATTTTGGCGATACCGGAAGATATCCATACGGACCTCGCTCCAAAGAGATTGTTATGAAATTTTCCCGCCAGAATGTTAATTTTCTTATTGAGAATGAAGTAAAATTTATAGTTGTCGCCTGTAATACCGCAAGCGCTTTTGCTCTTGATTATCTTAATAAAATATACAACGTACCTATGATAGGCGTGGTGGAACCCGGCTCTGAAGCAGCGGCAAAATTAACAACCAATAAAAAAATAGGCGTCATAGGCACGCAGGGAACCATAGACTCACAATCCTATCAACGAGCCTTAAAGAGAATCGACAAATCGTTAAAAGTATTCTCCAAACCCTGTCCCCTATTCGTATCGCTGGCGGAGGAGGGTTATGTTGATAAGCCGGCTGCCTTGCTTATTGCCGAGGACTATTTGTCTGAACTGAAACAAAAAAATATCGGCTCGCTTGTGCTTGGGTGTACTCATTACCCGCTTCTCAGGAAAGCAATCGCCAAGGTGATGGGCAAAAATGTTAGGCTTATTGATTCCGCCGAGCAGACAGCGTCCGTTGTTAAGAGAGCCTTGGTAAAACAAGGTCTGGCCAATCGACAAAAAAAGGCTGGAAGCCGTCGATTCTATGTTTCCGATTCCCCTGGTAAATTCAAAAATCTCGGAGAGAGATTTCTTGGCAGGCGAATCGGCAAGGTCGAACTGATAGATATCGGTTCTTATTAATTAAATCCTCATGAATAATAAATTAATCCTGGCCACAAATAATAGGCATAAAATCTTTGAAATTTCGAATATCCTCGCGGATTTAGAAATCGAAATATTAACCGCGTCGGATTTCAATAATTTCCCTGAAGTGCAAGAAACCGGAAAAACTCTAATGGAAAACGCGGTTTTAAAGGCCAATGCGATATTTGAACAGTATAGTCTTCCCTGTATCGCCGACGATACCGGTCTGGAAGTCGATTTTCTAAATGGAGCTCCCGGAGTAATGTCGGCGAGGTTTGCCGGCGAAGAGTGCAGTTACGAAGACAATAATAAAAAGCTCCTAAATTTGCTGAAAGATACCCCGGAAAACCAGCGATTGGCCCGATTCAAGACTGTTATTGCGTTTGCGGATAATTCGAGATCGATTCAGACGGTCGAGGGCACGCTTGAAGGCTCCATCGCGAGAGAACCAAAGGGAAACAACGGATTCGGATATGACCCGATTTTCAGGGTTACCGAAAAGGGAGTTTGCCTTGCCGAACTTCCCCCTAATGAAAAAAACAAAATTTCTCACAGGGCGGGAGCATTACAGAAAATCAGGCCGATAATAATTAAAGCATTCAGGAATTATGATTAAGGCTTTTGCTTGACCGGAGTGATTTCCGCCGATATATTGTGGCCTTGAAAATAACGGGGTGTGGCGCAGCCTGGTAGCGCACTTGCTTTGGGAGCAAGGGGCCGGAGGTTCAAATCCTCTCACCCCGATAAAATATTTTAAGGCAAAATAAAAAAGGGAGTCCGATATTACAGGACTCCCTTTTAAAATTACAAGATGTAGAGTAAAATTACTTAAGCAGTGTCATCA
>CAZKYQ010000051.1:0-14959 GCA_964556975.1 uncultured Ignavibacteria bacterium | reverse complement strand
CCTCTGTATGAGCTGAACTTATTTAGAATGTTTTGGGCGATTTGCTCTGCCGAAACCCCCTTCACCCCAGGAGCAATAATAATTGAAAGAAGCTCAGCATCAGAAAGTTTATCCGCCCCTCTCTCTATTAATTTACCGCCCGGATGCGACCAGGCAAGTTCCTCTTCTTTGCCTTGTTCTATATTGTCTGGATTTTTCGGTTCCTTGCGCAATAATACTCCTATGGATGAATTTGAAAATCAAATAAACTACATTTTTCCCAAGAAGTCAATGATGGCAATATAAATCTGTCAGTTCTGGCGAATTTACGCCTTACCTCCAAGCGATTCAAAATTGGCAAAATCTGCATGATGCACAAGCACCGATTCAACCGTGCGGGGAGTCTTATCTCCTTCATAAGAATGAGAGGCGATTATATGCTGTATTTCAGACGGCAGCCCCAACTCCGCCGC
This sequence comes from uncultured Ignavibacteria bacterium, assembly GCA_964556975.1. Lineage (GTDB taxonomy): Bacteria > Zixibacteria > MSB-5A5 > UBA10806 > UBA10806. The sequence continues at coordinate 14,507 of CAZKYQ010000051.1, read as the reverse complement.
TAACGCTGTCCCGGAGACCGGATGCCGCACTAATTTGCCTTGATCGGATTTAAAATACTTATCATTTTTCGATTCGTATTCCAGGACCTTGCCGACATCATGCAGGATCGCCCCCGAAATAAGAATGTCCATGTCAATCTTAATATTATCTCCATACGTCCTTTTCAGAACTTCCGCCATGGCCACCGCGCTTTCAGCGACGCCGTTGGTATGTTTTACAATGCTCGGCTTATACTCGGCGGGCAGAAGAGTAAAGGGAATTTTATGCAGGTCGATCTTTTTCCAACCGCCTCTTTTAACAGCTTCCTCCCAGCAGGATATCGTCCTTGCCAGCAGGTTTGAATTGGATATCCTGTCTATTAACGGGAAAATCTTATTCATGCTCAACCTCCTTCATCTCAAAACCCGGTTCTATATAACCAACCTTTATTTTTCTCCAATTTTTTATTTCAGGCCGATGGAATTTAGCGAGATCATGGCTTTGGGACCTTACTCCGAGTTTGTTCATCAATTCGACCGTAACCGGGAATAACGCCCTTTTAGAACCGTCAGCTATTTTAACAGCCGCGCCCCATTTTCTTTCGGGCAGCGCGAAACATTCCAGAGCCTCGGCCCCGGCCTTGGCGACTATCCTTTCCCCCTCCGAGTTCGCGATAACGGTGTCAAATCTTCCCGTTCCGCCAACCATTTCCGGGTGGTCTATCATTGCCATATAGACAGCGCTTACAGCCTGCGCCTTCCCGGATGGAAAAGCATTGGGAGTAACCAGCCGCGCAAACCCAAAAGCCATATTATAAAGCGGAAGAGCATGGACCGGCGCCGAACAGCCGTCAATGCCAATAGTGATTTTTCCCTTTGGATAATCGCATATTTCAGCGATTATTTCAGTAATCAATTGTTGTACCGGATGGGACGGCGATAGATAATCATCCACCGGCAGATTCTTAAATTTCGATATGGCCAACATTCCAGCATGTTTGCCGGAACAGTTGTGGTGTAAAACGCTGTATTTTTCTTCAGGATTTGGCATGCTTTCAGAAAGCCCAATCGGTACTTGCACCCCGCATTTAATATTCTCCGCAGTCAGGCCGATTTTTTCCAGAATTGATTTTACAGTATTGATATGAATTTCTTCGCCCGAATGCGATCCGGCAATTATCGCAATTTCAGCGGACGTTAAACCGAAAGCCTTGGCCGCTCCCGATTCAACTACCGCGGCTGCCTGAAACGGTTTCGCGGATGACCTGAGATAAGTAATTGCGTAAGGGTCTCCAACGCGATAAAGCAAACGGCCATCGGAATCAACAACAGCTATCGAACCGTGATGTATCGATTCGACAGTCTCTCCCCGTAAAACTTTCGCGACCGGTTCATGCCGGAGATTCATACATTAAGCCTCTTTAATATTTCAGGAATATCCATAAATGTTTTTGCGTGATGTCCGCCGGCGCCTTTCAAAGCGTCAATCTTGGTTTGCGCTGTGCCGAGGCTTCCCTCGACTATCGCCCCGGCATGCCCCATTCTTTTTCCCGGAGGCGCGAAAACTCCTCCAATCATAAATATAACCGGTTTCGACATCTGCTCAATAATCGAGACCGCCCGTTCTTCATAAACTCCGCCAATTTCGCCAACCATGACTACCGCTTTCGTATCATCATCCTTGTCAAATAATCGCAGTATCTCATCAAAGGTCGAGCCCAAAACAGGATCGCCGCCAAGCCCCACACATGTCGTTTCGCCATAGCCGGATCTCGTCAGCATATCCGCGACATAATATGTCAGTGAACCGGAACGCGAGACCGTTCCCACCCTTCCCGGCTTAAACGCGATATCGGGGATTATTCCGACATTGGCCTCTCCGGGCGTTATAATTCCAGCGGTATTGCTTCCGATTACAACGGCCCCATGTTCTTTGGCCGCCTTTCTTACCGCCATCATATCAGCGATCGGAATATGCTCGGGAACAACTACAATCGTTTTTATTCCCGCGTAAATCGATTCCAACGCCGCTTCACCGGCAAAAGCCGCCGGCATAAAAATAACTGAAAAATCAGCGTTGAACTCATCAACACATTCAGCAACCGTATTTTTTACCGGCACGCCTTCAACTGATTGCCCGCCCTTTCCGGGAGACGTTCCTCCGACAATTTTTGTGCCGTATTTGAGCATTCTCTTAGTATGAAACGACCCTCCGCCTCCAGTTATGCCCTGTACAATTACTTTCGAGTCTCTTGTCAATAATATTGCCATCTTTTATCCTCAATCACATCTATCAAAACCGATTATTTCTACAAGTTTTATGAAAAATTACTTCACGACCTCTTCTATTACGTTAAGTTTATAATTTCCTTTTGGGATGCGAGCCAGATAAAACGGACTGGTTATAACCGTCAGCATACCGGGAGTTTCATATCTTTTGATATGAACGTCTAGAACCCTTCCGCGTTTCTCAATTGACGATATTTCAATTCGATACCCGGAGCTTGGCCTTTCGCCCATGAATGCCGCAATCACGTAATGCCTCTTAAAATCGACCGTTGGCTTGTTTGGCAGGGGTTCTATTTTACCTTTTGCCAATATCCAAGTTTTTTCCCAATTCCCCTCGTTTTTTACAAGCGCGACATAAGCGGTATCGCCCAGGCTATGGGACCCCGCTAAAATAGTCTGATAAGAAACCGGCCCGTCCGTAAGCCGCCCTCCCCTGCGTAACGGCCCGGCGCAAGCGACAAACAGGAGCAATGACAATATCAATAACCTCTTCATTTCGCTTCCTCTGACAGCTCAACGGCCCTTTTGGCGATATCCTCTATCGGGACTTCAATACCATGGAATTCGATCTTTTCAAAAAGTTCTGGTGATTCTTTCTTGGCTTCTTCAAAAATCCTAACGCCTTCCTGCCACATATTGCCCGTCATCCGCATAACAAGCGGTTTGGAAAGCCCATGTTCTCTTAAAAATTTAATAACGCCTTTCGCGAAATCATCGCAGCGCGAAATCCCGCCGAACCTCGCGCCGAAAATTACTTTTACACTGGGGTTCTCATCGAGCAATATTAGCATTTTAGCGATTCTTTCCGGCGATGGCCCGCCGCCGGAGTCCATAAAGTTAGCCGGTTTCCCATCGAAATATCTGATGAAATCATTGCCCATAATCCCGAAACCGGCGCCGCCCGGAAACATCCCGATATCTCCATCAAGATCAAGATAAGGAATTCCCCATTCGCGGGCTTGAGTTTCCCGCGGCGTTAGCTCGCCCTCCTCATGGCGTTTTTCGATGCCCATTTCTTTCAAATCAGGATGGCGGAACAATGAATCATCATCGAGGCTTACACGGGCGTCAGCGGCTAATAATTCTCCTGATTTTGTAATAACAAGAGGATTGATTTCAGCCAATTTCGCATCATACGATTTAAAAAATTTAAAAAGTCCCAGCGCAATTTTAGAAAAATCTCTTATTTTTCCGGAGGGCAGCCCTATTTTACCGGCAAGTTGAAAAGCCTGAAATGAAAACAGTTTCTCGTCAATTTCAAGTTCGGCCTTAAAAATTTTTTCCGGCGATTCCGCGGCAACGCTTTCTATATCAACTCCGCCTTCGCCGGAAGCGATAATTGAAATTTTATATTCCGCCCGGTTAATGGTTATTCCCAGATAATTTTCAGTATCTATATCAAGGGCTTTTTCTATCAAAAGCGACTTAACGGGAAAACCTTTTATAGTAAGAGCGAAAAGTTCTTTAATCTTGTTTGCGAGTTCATCCTTGCCGCGAACAATCTTAATTCCGCCGGCTTTTCCCCTGCCCCCGGTCAAAACCTGGGCCTTGACAATAACCGGAAAACCAAGCCTCTTTGATGCCTCTACCGCCTCTTCCGGGGTGGTAACATGAACACTCTCTGGCAAGGATATCCCAAATTTGCCAAAAAGCTTTTTCGCTTCGTATTCGTATAATCTCATTTATATGCGCCTTTCAATCAATTTACTTATTATATTCACAATACTTTTCTTTCCCGATACAAGGCAAATAAAATACGCGGGTTTTTTCAAAACAATTACCTTTGCATTTTCGTAATATTTTCTCATTCCAAAAGCCTGTATCGCTTATTAAACGATACATGATATTTCTGGGGAAATCTATTTTTTTAACCAAAAAAGTCAAGTGGTTTAATTGAGGAAATCTATGGAGGTGATAATAATTATTAAATATATGTTAGATGATTCTTGTCAAATTACCGGCGAAGGCGGGTCAAAAAGAAACGGCGTTTTGTTTGCTTTTTTGTTTCAAGGGATCATGCGGGGTTTCAATATTATAGTCGGCGAAAAATGTTGTTACTCTGGCGATTCTTCTTGCCGCATCTTCAATCGTTTCAAGCTTCTCCCTCAAACCTTCTGTATCAATTTCCTCTTTGGATAGCAACAATTGTATATTACCGACTATTGTCATTAGGGGATCATTGACCTCATGGTTGAATATTTGTGTGATTTTGGATATTTCCCTGCGCCATTCTTGCTCAATATTGGTCTCTACGATATTTCGTTTTTCATCAAATATATAGCTTAAATCCAGCGCCCTTTGCGCGGCTTTCGGCAAAGAAGACAGGTATTCGCTGTCCTTGACAATATAATCATATATCCCTGACCTCATATATCTTAAGGCTTCGTCTCCCCTTCCGGGCGCGGAAATAATTATTGTTGGCCAATGCCCGCCAAGTTCAGCCATCCCGCTTATCAGATCGAACCCATTTAAATCTGATAAATGACTTTCGGAAATCACAAGATCAATAGATTTCCTATTAAGATGTTTCAGGCCGCCATGCCCGGTCAGGCAAATTTGTATTTTGGCGTCTCGTATATTTTTCTTCAATTCGCCGGCGGCCCTGGAAGCCGAATTTTTATCATTTTCTATTATCAGAATTTTACTCATAGTTCCCTCAATATTTAGATTATCGAATTATTTCAATTTCGCTCCAGTCCAATTTTCTAATCGTCTAAAACCCGTTACAGAGTGGAAATATGGAATAGTTTTTGTTTCAGTATAAATCTAATAAGGCTTAACGAGATGAAACAAAGAAGAACTTTTCAGCAATAGAAGAACCATTCATAGACAAATTAAGAATATATATTCCAGACGCCACATTATTCCCGGCCTCGTTTTTCCCATCCCAAACTTGCCGAACAAAATTGGAACCCGAAGACTGAAACTCCATTTTCCGAACTATGATACCGCTAACATTATGAATGAATATTTTTCCAAATCCTTCAGAATTAGGCGTTATGCGGAAAACCGCCGAATCGACAGCCGGATGAGGCATGATTATTGCCCCAAGCGGTTCAAAACCTTCAAATATATGAATCCTCACCGCCTCGGTATCGGAATATATGCTATTTGATGAGACGAAGATCGCAGTATCCTCTCCTATTTGAGAAAAATCAGGATAGAATTCAAAAAGCCCCCGGCCATTTAAGGAATCTTCAAATTCCGAATTTAAAGGCAAATCCAAGGCCGTTAATATTATTTCACTGCCCGCCCAATTTGGCGATAAATTCATGACGCTGAAAAAATCCGGAATTCCCCACCCATAATCATTGTTCGTCACTAAATCGGCCGAGACGCGAATATTCAAAGTATCTCCAACCGCGATTGATTGCGGGCCAATATGATTTATGAATGGAACTCGCGTAGAATATGATTTGATATGCTCCAATAATTCAGCAAGAGTCCAGGACGGATGGCCTTCGAGAATCAACGCTATCGACCCAGCAATTAACGGGGCGGCAAATGAAGTTCCATTTCCACCCATATAACCGCCTCCCCAATTGGCCATATAGACAGATGAACCCTGGGCGCACAAATCAGGCTTTATTCTGCCGTCCGCTGTCGGCCCCCGCGAGGATAGCGCGAGAATCATTCCATCCGGATTCACTCCCCCCGCCGCTATAACGGAATCGCCGTCCGCCGGGGGGATGACTTTCCTCCAGGAAGTATTGCCTTCGTTTCCCGCGGAATTAACGACTATGATCCCCATAGAGGCGGCAATATTGGCCGCTATTGTGCACAATGCCGTTTGCCCGTCGAGTTGAGTCGTATCATACCAATCTATATAGCCAACCGAGGATGAAACGATATCCACTCCCAGAGAATCCATCCATTCGATTGCCGCGACCCAATTATCTTCCTCCGCCTGGATTTCTTCGGAGACAATTTCGGTTTTGGCCAGAACAAACCCGGCCCCGAACGCGGGGCCTATTAACGAGCCTTCATCGAATCCGGCTAAAACAGAAAATACACTGGTGCCATGGCTTCTTTGCGGGCCCGGACCATCCATGACGTCGGAATCTCCATTGATAAAATCATACGTTGCCACGATTCGATTTTCCGAGACGATATTCGAAAACGCGACATGGCTGGTATCGAAACCGGTATCTATAATCCCGATTAAAACGCCCGCACCTGAATATCCGGAATCATGCAGCGAATCCACGCCAAGCATAGCAATCTGATTATATGAAGGGCCATAATCAAAAGCCGTTATTTTGCCGACGGGGCAAAGCTTTGGCTGATCTTCAATTTTAGGGTTAGTGCATGATGATACTCTTTTTATTTCCTTTACATACGGCAATCTCAAAATATCATTCACTGTTTTTTCATTCGCGGCTACGCTAACGGCATTTAGCCAACGGGAAACATGCCGAACTTTTGCGCCCGTTTCAATAATTTCCGCGATATATTGCGGATTCACCGGATAATCATACCATGATTGAGTTTCCATATTGGATCTCGCTTGCCTGCGATCCAGAGATTTTTCTGAAACACGGATTGGATTTTTCAGGGGTTTTGATTCCAGTAAAACCCAATAGACGCCCTCCTCAAAAGCACCATTTTGGCCAACTACATTATTGCCAATAAAAATAAGGACTATAAAGGTCGATAAACCCAATATAATCGCTTGACAAATTCTTTTCACTTGCTTAAATTCCATTCTCAATATTTTTAGATTGCGTTAATATTATGCAAGAGAGCAGGCAGGATCAAGAGAAAAAAAAGGAGTTTGAGGAGCTGTTTGTTCCATTGCTTGATAATTTGTACAATATCGCATTGCGAATGACCAGAAACCCCAAGGATGCCGAAGATCTTGTTCAGGAAGCCTATTTAAAGGCTTATCGCTTTTTTCATAGATTTGAAAGAGGCACCAATGCCCGCGCTTGGATATTGACTGTTTTAACAAACACATTCCGAACCAGATACAGAAAGAAAAAACAGGAGCCGGATATGGTCGATTTTCAGGCTATTGAAAACTTCTGTCTTGCCGATGAAATGGTAAAGGCAATAACCGCCTCGAATAAATCTGAAGCAAAGAGCGCTGAAGCGGTTGTACAGGTTTTAAAAGATTATGTTTCTGACGATGTCTTAAAAGCTTTGGAATCAGTCCCGGAACAATTTAGGCTGGCGGTGTTGTTATCTGATGTTGAAGGTTTCAGTTATCAGGAAATTTCCGAAATACTTGATGTTAGCGTAGGAACTGTTAAATCTCGAATCTTCAGAGGAAGAAAAATCCTACAGAAATTACTTTGGGATTTCGCATTAGAAAAGGGAATTGTCAGAGGAACGCCAAAATGACGTGCAGTGACGCAGTTGACAAATTATATGATTATATTGACCGTGAATTGGATAATGTTACCGCGGAAAGCATAAGAAAACATCTTGATTTATGTAAACTATGCTGCGATCAATTCGAATTTGAAAAATCTATAAAAGAACTTGTCAATAAATGCTGTGAAGACGCCAAAGCTCCTTCGCTTCTAAAACAAAAAATTATAACTAGCCTTAATTCTTAATTTATTTTATAAATTAAAAAGGAGGAGATTTTTGCAATCTCCTCCTTTTTTGCTTTTATAGATATAAAGTTATTCAGCTTTTTTCGGTCTGGGATGCGCGATTATTTTAAAATATTCCGCAAAATCGAATTTCTCGAAAGTGGGACTTTTATCATTGTGGCATCCTACGCATGTCTCTTCCGTGGGAACTATCATTCCCGCGGCAATAGCAGCGGCCTGGTCCTTCATAATTTTCATTTTCTTATAATCAGAACCGGCTCCGTGGCAAGCTTCGCATCCAACGCCTTCGGTTTGGTCAAAGCTCTCGGCCTTTAATTCCGCCGCGGCGGCAAAAGCGGTAACGTGGCATTTTAAGCATTTATCGCTCGTTTGCGGATTATCAATGTCCATGCCTTTACCAATCTCCATGGCTTTTTCAGATGCTAAAGTCTCGTATGCCTTGGAATGTTTACTTTCTTGCCATTTTACGTATTGCGCGCCTCTTTTCTCGGCCTTATGACAAACCTTGCATTTGGCGGAACCGACATAATTATGCGCGGCTTCGTCCGCAATACCAATGGCCGACAACAAGAAGACCAAAAGCCCTGTTCCCATTACAATCACTGAAACTTTCTTCATCCTTTACCTCCATTAAACAAATCAACTCCAATTTTAAGCCCCATCTTATCTATAATCGTTTTTACTGTCAAGCCAAATAACAGTTCCGATTATTTTTTTTTAAATCTAACAAAACCGAATCTATGTTTACATAATTAAAATTATTTCTTCGCAAATCCCATATTTTTGATTAATTTTGATATTTCAAATCTATTACATGGCTTTCAAATTGTAAATCCTACAAGCCAGCGAAAGGCAAAATTCTCTTCGCCATCATCCGGATTTGAAAGCCACAATGGCAGATATAGGTTGATTCTGTTCTCATTCATCAAATAATCCAAATAAGGAATTTTATATTTGAAAACCAATCCCGCTTCTGACAGGAAATCGCGCACACTAAATTCATCGGCTCTGTTCCACACAAGGCCCGATCCCGCATAAACTTGGGGCGAAATCCGCCGCAGTTGATTGCTAAAAACAGGTATCCTTATGGGCAATTTCAGACGTGGCAGATTCCCCTCAAGTTTGGCGCTCAGCATTTTTTCTCCCGCCAATCCCCGATTATAATAGCCATATAGCCCTCCTCCCCCGGGCTTGAAGAGTCGGTCCTCGTCTTTCCACTCATCCGGCAAAGTTCCTCTGCTTCGATAAAGTGGAGATTCCCAAATTTCAAAAGGGCTTGCCGAAGATAGATAAAACGATTCCTCTATCGGTACTTCACCTTTGGAGGATCCCATAATCAGTTTTAATCTGGCGCTCCGACCCAATAGATCCAGGAGTTCAAATTCGCTTTCCGCTGAAACTTTGGAGAATTCATATTCGGAACCCCATACCGAAGAAATAATCGAAGCGTCAAAATCAAGTTTTGCATATCTAAAATTGAAATCACGACTGAAGGACATTTCCATTGTATTGATATCTCCGGGAGACCAATTATCGCCATAAATATAATCAGAATCAAAAGTATAATATCTCCTCAAGGATAGATCGACATCATAATTGGGCTGATCCCAAAACAGCCCTATTTCCTGCTGGCCCCGGCCTTCTATTTCGGAGGAATTCAAATAATATTCAAGTTTTGGATTAAGATCAATCAGGGGAGTATTATAACCCGCCATATAATTAAATTTTCCACTGTTTAAGCCGACCCAGGATTTCAACTCGATATTTTTTGTAATGCCAAGATATGAACCGTTAAAACGATATCCGAGCTTTGCCCCGTCTACGGAATTATACCATGCGAGAGGATTATGAGCTATAGTGTACGATTCAAAATAGTGTTCAATATAATTATCCTTATAAAATAATTTAGGAACCATAAATTGCCACTTTATGTTTGGCATTCCCGTAGAATTGTTCAACATATTTATATCCGCAAGCTCAAGTCCGGGGTTAATTACAGCCTTTTCCGGCTTAGCTCTCAAAAACAGCGTCGTATCATACCTGATCCGGCCATCACTCCATACATTATGTGAAATTATTGTTGTATCCGATAATCCGTCTTTATAATAAAAAACAACATCCAGCGGAGATATGCATCGTTCTTTGTTCTCTATGGAAATAGTCGTGTTGTAGCCGGATTTTCCATCGATTTCAGCTTTTTGCGATTTCATCTTGTTGATTGAATAATCAAGCCTCCAGGTGTTCGAAAACCACTGCCTGAAAAACCAACTCAGATCGGACCCATAAATGTCTTCAGCCGCCGATTGAAAATCGGAAAGATATGGATGCTTATAAGCCCATTTGACAAAGAAATCTCTTATAAGCATATCATATTTCTCATGGCCGAGAACATATCGCAGCATAATATAAACCGATGTTGCCTTCTGATATGAAGCATTGTAATACCTGCCACCCTTAAACAGATTGGCGGGAGTATTCATCGGGTCTTCATTTTTCAGAATAGCCCTGCCGATATATCTTTTCTGCTCGTCATTTCGCTCGTTTCCATTTGGCAACAGCCTCTTCTGCCACGCTTTTTTATAATTATAGTTATTCGCTCTTCTTCCAAAATAATGTTCCATATATTCTACAGTGGCAAATGACGTCAATCCCTCATCCAGAAAACTCTGCTCGGTTTCGTTAAAGCCTAATATTCCGTAAAACCAGGCATGCGCGACCTCATGGGCTACTAAAGACTCAAAATTGTTGTATTGCTCTCCGCGAGCGCCGGACCTTCTCGAAACCATTGTCAATTGCGGATATTCCATGCCGCCGCCCTCTATAGATGCTACTGTTGAATACCGTTTGTAAGGATAAGAATAATATTTCTCGGAGTAATATTTTATTGCCTTCCTTGTGTAATTTGCGGCTCTGCGCTCCCAGCGCTTTTTATTCGATTTCGTATAATAAGTTTTTATTACAGTATCGTTATATCGGCATACATCAACAATAAAATCAGGATCGGCGCAAAACGCGAAATCATGCACATTCTTTGCTTCAAATTTCCACGTTTTCAGATCAATGCCCGCGCTTATTGTATCATTTTCCACTAAAGAAGGTTCCGCGCTTTCACCGCTATCGCCCAGTCCCGCAGCAATGACTGTATTTTCGTCGGAGCTATCTGACTTTAAAGTGTCTTGTACTTTTTCATTATAATTACTGAGTATGTCCGTGATAATTGTATCACCTGTTGGGACAGTTAGCTTTTCACCGTATATCTCTTCCTCATTGGTTAACGTTCCCATATGCGCCACGATATATTCCGATGGTATCGTAAGCTCTATATTAAAGTCCGCGAAATCGGCGTAGAATTCATAATCCAAATATTGATGAGTATGCCAGCCGTATCGATCATATACCGCAGGCTTGGGATACCATTGCGCCACGTCAAAATGATTTCCTGAATGGGCAGTTCTGGAGCCGTCCTCCGGGATCTGGCTGGTAAACTTTATATAAATTTTTCTAACAGCCTGCGGAGCCAGTGGCTCTTGAAGAATGACTTTCATAATAGTGTTATCTACTTGAAAATCCTTCGTTTCCTTGCCGTCCAATTTTATCAAATCGATATTCAGATATCCCATTCTTTCTTTTGATAAGTCAGCGATATCATAATTTCCTGCTTCCCTCTCTTTCAGATCAAGATAGCTTCCCGACTGAAACGCGTTGAAATAAAGGTGGAAATAGATTTCGTTCAAGGTATCGGGCGAATTATTTTTATACAGAATTGTTTCAATCCCCGCGAGCTTTGCGGAATCAGGAACAAGATCAACTTTTATATTATATTCTATTTCCTGTTGGAAATACTCAGACGGCCGGGCATTACTTTCGGAGATCAAGGAGAAAGATATCAGAATTATGCCAATGCATATTGCTCTGAAATAAATATTTAAAGCGCTTTGTAAACTTTTTATTTCCATCTACAATTATAAACTTATGATATTACAAGCAAAGAGGCAAGGTTAATTAATAATAGCGGACTTCCACCAGCTCAATATCGCCATTCAATAAAACAGTTGTTCTCTTTTCATTACTCTCGAAATCTCCTGACCTCACACCGCCTGAAAACAATTCCGGATTTTCAATGCCGGTAGAATTATCCAAAGTAATATTTTCGCCGCGGAACTCAATCCCGAACTTTGATGGTAATAGCAGGGTGAGTCGGTTCGATCTTCCGAATAATTCTATTTCGACCATGTCTAATCTGTTTCCAAGAGTAATAGCGGCCTCATTTGATCTTAGCGATAAATTCAAGCCCTTAAGCTTAAAATCGGAAAAATCAATCTTAGGCTTCTGAGTCTTTATTTTTATATCCGCGTATAACACAACATTATCCGCAATTTTAATATCGCTGTGTAAATCGAGGCTCTTTATTTTGAATATTGACGATTTTCCCTTTTCACGGTTTTTGTATTCTATATAAGCGTCAATGCCTTCGGTCCTATATGAAATCTGAGGGCTTCTTTTCTGGTACGATGTTTCCAATGAAAACATTTCATTGTTTGACGGCCTTACCGCAAAGTCTGATTCTCCTAAATTCATCAGAATATGAGCTGTATCAATAGCGGCATCAAACGGAATCCCGTACGAAAAATCATTCCTGCCCTCGTATCCCCAGCTCCAATCCTTCCAGAACTCATTGAAGCTCCAGGAATATCCGCTTCCAAAAGAAGCCGCAAAAATAAAAGCGGCGGCGATCATTAACGGCGATAGAAGGGCAAGAAAATATAATTTCGTTTTTCTGAAAATTAATTCAACCCCAATAGCAATCAAAAGGACCGGCCATAGCGAAAACAAGGCCGGAAAAACCAAACTATCAAGAACTTCGAAATTTATCGCAAGAAAGAAAATCCCTATACCGATCCAGACTATTCCCCACCTTATAGAGCTAACTCTCATCTTCTTTGCTTTCCGTCCCTCTTTTTAATACAACCAAACCCAAAACTATTAAGATAACAGGCCATAATTTACCTATTGAAAAAAAGATCGCCGGAATGAAATTATCCAAAAGAAAAAGCGCGCCCAAAATTATCAGCCCCGCGCCGACAAATAATATCCCGTTTTTGCGTTCGGTTTGGCCGGTTTCAGTTGCGCCCCCCTCCTCTGATTGTTGGCCTTCTTCCGCCAATGTAATTTCCAATGGTTTTTGCGGCACAATGACCCAAAAAATAATATAGGCCAGAAGCCCTGCTCCATGCGCCGCAAAAGCAAGAACTACGGCTATAATGCGCGCCAGCACAACGTCAACATTGAAATATTCAGCCAGGCCGCCGCAAACGCCGGCGATCATGCTTTCGGTCCTGGAACGATAAAGTTTTCTATTCATACAATACTCCCTTTATTTTCTTAAATAATACGCTATAAATGTTCCAATTGTTACGCGTTTTTGCGAGCAGGTTATTGTCTCCTTTTAAAAGGAATGAAAATGCCAAAAAATATTATAGCAATTACCGTCACGGATATCGCAACATTGACCCATGCCCATTTTCTTGCTGTAAGCTCTATTGAGAATTCTTTCGCGAAAAAATCCAACTGGTTAAACGACCAGATTGAAGTTTTATCAATGGTCGTATCCGCGTTCGAATTTATTAGGCAACCGGGAAAGCTAACTTCAACAATAAAATTATGGCCATCCGAGTTGTCAATCCCAAAACTGCCAAATAAGCCGGGATAATCCGTTAATAAACTGTCCCAAGCCGCGTCAAAAAAATAACGAATGAGCTTATCTAATGAATCCGGAGACTGCTTCACGCCCTCGAAACCCGCGAGACTGTCCGCGATTAGTAAAGCAGATTCATCGTACAAAGCCGACAAGCTATCGAACCCGTCCGGATCAATAAGCATATTTCTAAATAAATCCATGCCAGCCGTAGTTTCCATGCCATACAAAAGGCTTTTCGCCCGCGCGCGATCTCGGATTCCTTTTATAGCTTTTTGATCCAGCATATTTCCCGAAGCCCTGGATAATTTTTCCTTTATCAGTGGAAAGTAAGTAATTGTATCCACGGGATCGGAAAATGTCTCCAAATAGGTAATATCTTTGTATATCCAACGATTCTTAACATTGACTTTAATCCTGTTTATTGCCATTTGCCCATCAGCGGATTTGTGAATATAATCTGAAACGGGACCATCATTCGACCCAATGGTTCCCTGCCAGGAAATTGTCAATAGGCTGTCTTTGTAGTTCTCGGTCCTGCTAAAACGGTTTTCGCCGGGGACGACATAGTTTTCATTGAAGAAATTCGATAATCCCAAGGAGTCTTTCTCAATATCCCGTTCGCCCGAAAGTTGTATCGTCATTTGGCCTTTTCTAAAAAGAGAACCATCAGGATTAATTTCAGATTTTCCCTCAAATGAAACTTCGCGCGTTACACAGGAGGCTCCAATTAGCAAACACGCAAACCCTGTGATAAATACCCTGCTAATCCTCATCTTCTTCCGCCTTTCCGGTCATTGGCACAAACCTCACAGGAATGTCCCGTTTTCTTTCAAATTTGCCGCCTGATTTTTTATAAACCTCCAAATATTGAATATTTTCACCGACAGGAAGCACCAGGACTCCGCCGTCTTTGAGTTGATCTAACAATGGTTGAGGTACTTTTCCGGGCGCGGCCGTCACGATTATGCCGTCAAACGGGG
>CAZKYQ010000050.1:0-15588 GCA_964556975.1 uncultured Ignavibacteria bacterium | reverse complement strand
ATCTGCTGATGGTCAGGATGGCCGGGCGGCTTAGAAAACAACATTAATAGCGCCAGAAAAATATCCGTAAACACACATATATCTCCCGATAAAGATTATATTCGACCCGGGCAGCCGGGTCAAGATACTTTTAAAATCTTCTTTTGATCTTAATGGATATGGAATTCGAACTGTATTCTAATTCGCTAATTTTCGTTGAGTCAAACAAGCTACCGACACGTTTGGTAATCAGGTTATAATCCGCCTCGATCCTGATTTTTTGGGGGAAATTCCCGGCGAGACCGACTCGCAGGTAATAATTACTGTCTTCGCGCCCAAACCTGTATTTATCTCTATATTTTGTTGTTTGGTATTTTATCTGTCTGTATTTAATTGTAGAAACCAATTCGGGTTTGTATTTTTTTAAAAGACGGCTATAATATCGCCCGCCGAAAGTAATATCCCAGGCGTCGTATGAAACGTCTTTAATGTCAAGATCGTCAATGTCGGCTCCTTTAGCTTCCGCCCGCTCCAAACCCCAATAAGACCAGAACTTAAATTGCTTCGACGCTTTCCAGATGCCATCAAATCGAATGCGATTGACCGCAAGGTCCCGTTCGCTGAATGCTTGATTATAAGACTTGTTTTGATATCCGTATAATACTTTCGTCTTTATCGATCGGACCACATTCATTCCAAGCCCAAATTTCAGATAATGTTTAGAAAAATCGGCCTCCATATATGCGTTATTTCCAAAACCATCCCTGAAAAATTCGTTCCGATAGTAGTATGTTGGAATATAAGAATATTCTGCTTCGGCATAAGCTGTACGGGAAATATAGTGCCGTCCGCTCAGCCCCAGCTTGTAGTATCGCTTGACATCGTTTTGGGAATAAAAGTAATACTGAAATGCCAGCTTCAGCCACGCTGACCGCTTCCCTATAAACTTGCCCCTGATCTGCGGCTCAACCCGCGGAACCAAAATAAAATCGTCCTCGGATTTAATCGAGAATTTGGAAACCTTAGCTCCATCTTCGTAAAGGTCAAGATCATCGTCTGAATAGTTTATGACATTATCGTCGTATCTAATATCCAGTCCGGCATCCAAAACAAACATCCGGCTGACCTTTGGTTTTTTGCGGCGCTTTTTCTTTTTACCGGCCATCGCCGACGATGATAGCGAAAATAGAAATAAAATTGAAAATACAACAATTAATATTCTCGAACCATTTCTGAAAATTGGCATTTTATCTCTTTTTCTTGAAATCGTTGGCGTTCATCTTAAATCTTATGGAAAGGCTCGGAGCCGCCGAGTTTACTTTTTTAAGCTGATAGGTATGTTTTCCGGACGGCACCTTAAATTTATATTTATGAAGAATCGATGGAATCAGATCCTTTTTGTCACTATAAGCCGCTTTCAATGATTTTTTTGCGATGCCCTTAAATTTCTTTACCGATTTATTGTTTTCGAAAATACCAAGCGCGAATTTCGATTTTTCCTTCATTGTTTTATCAAAATTCACCCTGCAGTAAATTATTAATTCGGCGGGGCCTATTATATTCAATTCCGCGCCGCCATTATTATCAACGAGGTAATATGTAATATCCGATTTTTTCGATTTTAAATTGGCTGTTTTGCCGTTTTTGACAGGGGCGAAAGTTATAAATTTAGGCCTACGCTTCTTTTTTTTCTGGTAAAAACGAGTGTAGAATTTTTTTGAATCTTCTGACAATATTTTGATTTTATAATTATGCTTACCTTTGGATACTTTAAAGAAAATATCGCGGGCAACGCCGATAGAAACATTACTAGCCGCAGAGTTCATTTTCGATTTCGAGGATTTTACTTTTTTACCGACAACAAGTTTATCCCCTTCCCAAACCTGAATCTCGAACTCCACGGATTTTTTTCCTTTTTCAATTGCCGGCCTGATCCTGATTTTGCCTTTTGTAGGGCCTTTGATGAAGAATTCGATCCCCTGGCCCGCTTCGGCCAGGAAATATTTATATTTTTTGTCGCCGGATTTTAGGAACTCGTGTTTTCCGGCGCCATCGGGCGTAAACGCTTTATATTTAATTTTGCCGGCTATCGCAGAATTAAAAAACGTTACAAGAATGGCGATGATAATAGTAAAAAGTTTTTTCATTTCACATCTCCGGATCATTACTCCTGCGGGGAGAAAACAGGATTTTGGTTTGTTTTCTGACATAATACTTAATATCAATCCTTATGGCGGTCCAGACTACGATCATCAGTACCACCGTAAAAATTATCGTGGAAGAAATTGAATATTCATCCCGAAAAAATATCGGGTCTTCACCGACAACCGGACGGGGAATAATATCGATGGGAAGTCCGTACTTGGCGGCAATTTCCGGCAATCTTAAAAGATGAATAATCGGAATATCTTTTTCTGCCATCATATTAACGACGCCGCGCGCCGGGAAATTCCTCAAATGCATGTCAAAATTGACCCCGGATGGAATCAATTTGCCGTTTTGCGATGAGCCCAGAGACGCCAGACCGCCTCCAATATTTACATACGCCGCATATTTCTGCCCCTTGCTGTGCCTGGCATATATCTCCATGCGCCTGTCGATATTGCTTCGAAGCGACCCGCGAGACTCGAGCATGTTCTCCGGATTACCGCTGAAAATAAGCTCGACCTCATTTCGTTTAATTGCGTTAAGCAATAATTTTCTTCCCTGAACCGAAAGCCCGCGGCCATTATCTGTGCCGCCCCCCAATGATGCCGCAACCGAGCCATGCGAAATCAGCTTTGCGTCAATCAGAGTTTTTTCCATGTCCAGCCATGAATAATTCTGATGGTTGGCCCCCCATGTTGATGCTCCAATTGACGCTATTACTATTGGATCAATACCCATTGCTTCGCATGCGGCATAAAGGGCAATATCAACGCCGGGAAAAGAACCGGTCAGGCCGACGGCAATTCTATCACCTCTTTTTAGCTTGCATTGCTTGAACATCTCAACTATAACGGCGGCAAAATTAGGATTTGTAGAAAGCAATTTACTACGCAATTCTCCGCGATCCGTCGTTACAAGAGTATATTGTTCGCCTATAAGGCCTGTACCATTGGGATCATTTTCAAAATCAATGGGAATACCCATGTCGGTGATTTTCTCGCGTATTTCCTCATGGGACCTTTGGGCAAGATCAGCGGCGTGTATTTTCAAGTCCCAATATGGCGCTTGCTTGTGTTCTCGAGTACTCTCGGCAAGAAAAAAGATCAATAAAGAAAATAAAGACAGAAATAAAAGCAATCCATGCGAGGGATTTTTTAATTGCGGTCTCATGAAATAACCTGGCCGCCAGTAAATATCATAAGCAACAAACGGACAAAAACAGCGGCGACAAGCATCGTTGTAAGCGTTTGGATAACTCCCTGTCTTTCCATCCAATTGGCTATCAGACCGGGAATAATAAAACCTATCGCCTGAAATTCAAGAGAAGTTCCTCCGAGAAATCCAAACACAAGAAATTCTCTCGAAAGCCAGCCATAAAGAAATCCTACAATTATTATTAAAACTGTTCTTCGGCGCCCATATATGAACATATAATTTGAGAGTATTATAATCGTAAAATAGGTCACCATGCTTACTAAAATAGTGCCGGCAATTCTTCCCGGATCGTGAATCATCAAAGCCATATAGCCGGGCACGACCATTCCGCCGGCGGCCAGGCCAAGCGTTTCGGAAAGAACCAGGCTCACTACAAGCCCAAGGCCTACAGATTGCATCATCAGGATTTCAGACAAGCTCTTTGCCCCTTTCTCTGAAATACCTTACTAAAAGTTCTCCAAAACCGACTATATTCCCTATTCCAAAAATAAGCGCTTTTTCAGAGGCCAGACTAACCAGAGTATTGAATATTACTTCCTGAGACCGTCCTCCCAAATCCTCGATTTTATTGTGGGGCATACCGCTGGCTATAGCTTTTGCCACGAGCGGTTTTGTATAGTCGCCTACAACCACAAAATAATCCGCGTCAAGATGAGACGCTATAAACTCCCCTAATTGCTCCGCCCGCTGCATGCGGTCTTTTCTTGAATTTACAAGCACAATCAAAGTTTTTTCAGGCTCATGATGAATTTTCAACAATTCCCATATCATTAGGAAGCTTTCCGGGTCATTAGCCGAGAAGGCGCTGACAAATTCAATCATTTTCCCTTGAATTTCTATCTCATAGCGCCTTAGAACGCCCGGGTCCGGCTCCATTTGATGCATGCCTTGTATGGCATCATCCCGCTTTGCGCCGCAATATTCGCAAACGGCCAAAGCCAGAGCTACATTTTCTTTATGTTCAAGGTAAGAAAAACCTCTCATCTCATTGTCCGAAATTTTGTGATCTTTGACACCATGGACTTTCGTCCCTAAAACATCGGCCTTCTCTTGAAACATATTGATAAATTTCTCTTCGCTCGTAAACAGCTGGCCCTTTCGAGGAATAGTTGTAGAAAGCGCCAGCGCGACCTCATTGACCGTCGGCCCCATCGCGTCGAGATGGTCGGGTCTTACGTTTGTAATTACGCCAATATTTGCCTTTATGAATTGTTTTTCGAGCAATTCTTGCAAGTGTGGTTGGATTCCCATGCATTCGGTCACAAAATATTCCGGCTTCTGTTTTGCGGCCCTGGCCACAATTCTTACCTGTTCAATAATATTCGGCTTCCCAACCCTGTGAACAGAAGCCTCGTTGCCATCAACAAAAAGCATACGCGGTTTAGTTCCTGTTGTTTTAGCGAATACTTTGTATCCTGCTCCGCGCAATCCGCCGGTAATCAGCCTGGTTACAGATGATTTACCGCGGGTCCCATTGATATGAATCCTGACAGAAAGCTGGTTTAAGTGGAACCTATGACTGCTGAATTCCCAGAAGCCATAGGAAATTAATATTAAAAAAAGCGCTACTACTACCCACATCGCAACAAAACAAACCTCATCAAAAATTTGACAGTTTGCAATTATAGGTTCCTTATGTCAAATTGGCAAGTTAAAAAATATGGGAGAATTATAGATTATTTTGTTTCAATTAGCTCGAGTTCTATCAGAAAACGCCTGATTTCTTTGGAGTTACCGGTATCAGAAGGCATACTGAGATATCCCCAATTCCCGAAATTACCTCCAAAAATATCATCGGCGCTAAATAACAGCCCGGTCGAGTAATCGTTCCCGCTTAAGCCGTTCGCTCCCTGCAATATCCCGTCAGCGATCATCGATGAACTCAAACGATAATTGTCATCTATCTTATCATAATTTGTTTCAGTTTGAGCGCTCGAATAATAAGAACCATCGGTTAGGCGAAGATCGGCTTTTTCAGCCAATAATTCGCCTTTAAAATATGATGTGAAATCAACGCCTAAAACCGCGTTTTCTATTGCCGGTTCGAGTTTGTTTTGAGTTGAAGAAGCATTTTCGGGCAACGATTTCATATCATACGCCTGCACTTGATTTTGAGCGGCGTCAGTTCCGGAAAGATTTTCTTCAGCGGGGACAACAGCAATATGTTTTTTAATCTCGGGTTTGCTTGGGACAATTTCCGCTTGTGGCACGCCTATTGAAACGGCGGGAGTTAAATTGGAATTTAAAGGCATCTCAGATCCATCTGGGAAATAATTAATCGCTACCATTATAACCGCGGCAATTGAAACAACAGCAAGGGAATAGGAGCCTATCCTCAGCCGAAATCCTTTTTTGTTTTTTTCATGAGGCTGATAAGGCGTTACGTTCCTCGATAAAATTCTGTTTAAGGTCCTTGAATAGAAACTGTCCCAATAATTGTTTTCCGGCGCTTCATCTATAATTTCCAACGCCGCAGACGCCACTTCCTCAAGCTCAAACATTTCATTCTGGCATTCGAGGCACTTTTGCAGATGTTTTTCCATCGACTCCGCCTCGGATTTATCCAGCCAGCCATCCAGATATATCTGAATTCTTTTAGTATGTTTACAGGCTGCCATCCCTCGTATCCTTCTTATCCGCCTCGGATTCCGATATCGCCAAAGCATTTCGAAGTTTATGGCGGGCCCTGTATAATCTCGACATTATCGTAC
Source organism: uncultured Ignavibacteria bacterium (assembly GCA_964556975.1). Taxonomy (GTDB): domain Bacteria; phylum Zixibacteria; class MSB-5A5; order UBA10806; family UBA10806. Next base: position 9,535 of record CAZKYQ010000050.1, on the reverse strand, counting down.
CTATAGAACATCCCATTACATGCGCCATTTGTTCATAAGTCATATTTTCAAATGTCCTCAAAACAAATACCGCCTTTTGATCAGGCGGCAACGTTTCCAATGCTTGTTTAACAACGGCCGCCTGCTCCGACGAAATCATCCTTTCCAATTGATTTGACATATTATTCGCGAAAGGCAAAAGATCTTTATCAGAAATATAATCTGTTGAAACAGTATATTTCTCTCTTTTCAAGAAGTTAATCGTGAGATTGACGCAAATTCTATAAATCCAGGTGTAAAAACTATGTCCCTTTTTAAAACTCGATATCGCTTGATAGGCTTTCACAAAGCTCTCCTGAGCAAGTTCATCCGCGCTGTCGTGGTCCCGGGTCATCTTATAGGCAAGATAATAAATCCTTTTTTTGTATTTTTCCACAAGCTTCTCAAATGCTCGATTATCGCCTTTTAAAACCCTTTCCAGCAGGACCTCGTCTTCGATATCTCCAGCGCTCCTTTCTTTCTCCGGTTTTTCCCTCATTCTTTATACATTTATCGCCGGGATTTATTCCCGTTTACTGCCAAAAACAGCCTCACTATGAGCAATTCTATAACCAAATTTGACTTTAGCCGGGCGGATTTCAAAGAATATTCCGCTTTGAAAATCTCAGCCAGCCCATCCAGGATGCTTTTAGGCATTATTCTTTTAGATTGAGGAAATATAGCCTTTGCGGCAAAATACGGAATTCTGAGTTTAATCATTAAATCTTTAACAGATTGCGAGCTAAATGAGGCGTTTAGCCTGATGAAATGATTTTTTAATATGTATAGAATTTGCATTTCACTCGTGCCTGAAACCATCGCGCGCGCGGCAAGTTCCAGCGCGGCATCGGGTTGCCCGGCTATTATCAAATTAGGCAGATCGTATAGTGTTTCAACTTTCGAAAAACCTGCAGAAAACGCCAGGTCTTTCTTCTCTATTTGACTGCCTTCACCGATGAACAAAGATAGCTTTTCAATCTCATTTTCTAACCGGTATGGATCGGCCCCGAAAATTGTAACCAGCATATCGGCCACCTGCGGATTCAATGTTTTGCCCCTATCGGAGGCGTATTTGACAAGAAGCTTTGCCGCCTCATATTGAGAGAATTCCTTAAATCCAAATGACTGTTTTTTGTCCAGGGTAATTAATTTTTTAAATAACGACGATCGTTTATCGATTTTTACCGCTGTCATGGCCAGAACAGAGAATTCAGGGATCTTCGGCAGGAAATCATCAAGCATTTTCTGGCTCTTGGCGGTCAGTTTCTCGGTATTGCTGAGGACAACCACCCGCATCGGGCCCATAACCGGCGGTGTCGAGACAGAATTTATCAGCATTGCAACATCACAGCGTTTTCCCTCAAACTTGTCCAGATCAAAAATCTCTCCTCCCGATGGAATGACAGCCTTTATCAGGGATGACACTCTCTCGTTTAACTTATATTCATTAGTGCCGTGAAAAAGATAATACCGTTTAATCTTTTTTAATATATCTCCGCCTGCCGCCATTAAATTCCTCGCCGTAAAATCTTTTTTCTAATTAAAATAAAAATTCAGGTTAATTTGTCTATAAACCGTATTTTTGAGTAAAATCTAACGCTTCATTCTGAATTCCCATTCAAATATTTCTCTACTAAATATACGTAGTTATCAATAAAAGAAAAGCAATTATCCGGTCATTTTTTAATAATCAGAATATAATCCCGAAAAATCGGTTTTAGCTCGTAGTTGCTCACGCCAATTTTTTTCATCAATTTCTTTACTCTGGGCCCGGTATAATACTTTACAGGACAACCGTTTAGCGCGAGCCTTATTTTTCTTATCCAAGACAGAGGGGACCAGAACTTTGGGAAAGACGCGTATATAATTCCATCGGACAGTTCCAGCATTTTTCTCAAGTGATCTTCTGAATTAAATATATAGTCAAAATACCCAACCGCAAACAAGACATTGAATTTTCGATTAAAATCAATATCCATAAAGTCGTTCACTATAAATTCCAACCGATCCTCGACTCCCAATTCCGAGGCGATATTTTTTGCTTCCTCTATCGCGCCCTCGGCGGCGTCAATTCCAATAACGGATGATGCGTTTTTTTCAACAGCTTTAAACATATATCGGCCCGACCCGCAGCCAATATCTAATATGGACTTTCCAGATAAATCTCCAAGAATATCGAACGCCAGCTTAAATCTTATTCCAACGGAAGCTCGAATTGTTTTGTTTAGAAAATATAATAGCCCTTTTTTATCTTCGCGATAGATATCGTCAAAATCTTTTATGCGCCGATGAAAATAGTCAATCGCGCCCGGATTGCGTTTATCTTCCATTACTTTCTCCAAAAACACCTATCAAATTTACTAATATCTTTTGCGTTCGGTAGTCCTTTCCCTATTTTCGCCTTTTTTAATCCACAATTGAACGGCCAGACATCGAAAATGTAATCATTGGGCGATCTCTAAAGCTGAACTGAATTTTCGATATATTCAATCGCCCTTCCGGTTAGTTTTGATCTCATAAACTTTTCGCTAACAAGCCTCTTGCCGTTACTTCCCATCGTGTTTCTTAATTCGGGATTATCTTTCAACTTTTGAACCGCATCGGAAAACGAGCCCTTTTCGTTTAAGGAAAAATAAAGCCCAGCGTTATTATCAATTACAATTTCCCTAAGCTCACCATCAACATTTGTAATAATTGGCTTGCCTGCTGCCATATAATCAAAAAGTTTCGAAGGGATAGCGCTTTTAAAAAGGGCTAATTCGCGCAAAATGACAATCATAATATCGGAAGCGTAAATAAACGGTATTACTTCTGATCGCGACATCAACTCTTTAAAAATAATGTTATTCAATTTCATTTCTTTAACGTGATTTTGGAAAACATCTTTTCCGGGGCCGCCCCCAATAAATACGAATTCTATACGAGATTCCCTTACTTGGGCGATCTCCGATACAATATCCGTCAAATTCTGCCCTAAACCCATTAATCCAGCATAGCAGACAACAATTTTATTTTCCCATCCATACAATTTTCGAAACTGGGCAATATCCCCCTGCCAGTTAAGCATATCCTCTTCCGTACCGTTATAAGCAACTATTGTTTTGCCAGCGCCTCCTCGTTGCTCAATTGTCTTTTTTATTCCCCGTGAAACCGTGAAAATTATTGTGGCGTTATTGTACAGCTTCCGTTCAAGGAACTCTCCCCATCCAAGAAGTTTTTTATTTGTTACAGCCTTTAATACAAGCGCCGAGTCCGGCCAGATATCGCGAATGTCCAAAATAAACTTCGATTTTTTTAATACAGCAACTATCATTGCGGTGAAAACATGAAATATCGGCGGGGACGAGGCAAAAACCATATCGTGCCTTTTTATAAATAACGCCGCTATAAATGAGGAAGCTGAAAACGATAAATAAAATAGCATTCGCTTGATATTATTTTTTTGATTGAATGTTAATACGAAGGTCCTTACTATCTTATGAGTTCCATGATCTTCAACCCTAAACAATCGCCATCGGTCTTTGGGCGCAAGTACGCCCGTTGGATGATTGGGAAATTCACATATAACTGTGACTTCATGACCTCGTTTTATCATGGCATCTACAAAAGACTTTAGTCGATTAGAGGTCGCGCCCGGTTCGGGATGATAATATTGAGAAATTACTAATATTTTCATAAATATCCTGTTAAACTAACCACTTGGCTTCTTCCATTCCTTGAATAACGCTCTCACAGAATTGCGGTAGTTTTTTAAACCGCAGTTAGGCAACTATCATAATATAAAGTTTTTCCAAATGATATATTTAATTTCATTCCTGGGGGGGAATGCTTGCCGGATTAATATCCTAAATCCGAATTACCTCTTGTTTCCGTTCGTTTTTTCCAGACCTAAAACCTCATGGCGATGGATCGTAATAGACGCCTTGGATCTTTTTAACCTGTCGGCGATTTGTGCATCTGTCATTCCAAGGTAATTTTCTCTGATAAAATGATCTTCTTCTTTAGTGTAGGGCTTTACCGATCGTTTCGGACGATTCAAAATCCTGTTGCGATGGTGAGTAATTGATATTAACGGCCTGTTTAATTTTCGCGCGATTGCCACATCAGTAAAACTTTTATAGTTTTTCAAAATGAAATCGTTCTCTTCAATCGTAAAATTCTTTCTGGAAACTTTCTTCATTCCGAGAACATTCAACCTGCGGTAAGTAATTGCGTTGACGGGCTTTGAAAGGGCCGACGCAATATCGTTATCGGTCATAGTCAAGAAATTTCTTGAAATGAAATTATCGTGCTCAGGACGAAAATCAAATTTGCTTTTCCTTTTCTTCGACGATTTTTTTAGCGCCTCCTCTCTTTTCCGCCTTTCAATGCCAAGAACAATAAATATCATTTGGACATACTGACGGCTGCAACCGTATTTTCCCCCGATGTCCGTCAATGACAATTTCTGCTCTTGATACATTTTTCTTAGCTTGTTCTTGTCCTTTAGCATTCTTTGCCTAATCGTTTTTACCATTAAACCTCCTTTCAATTCAATCTTAAAATTATATCTATTCAACTGTTACGCTCTTGGCTAAATTCCTCGGCTGGTCAACATCGCATTTTCTTATCTTGGCAATATGATAGGCCAGCAATTGAAGAGGTATTATTCCGACCAATGGCAGAACAAAATCATTTACGGGCGGCAAAAAGATAACATCATCCGCCAAATCAACGATTTTTTTATCCCCTTTGGTCGCTATGGCAATTATTTTTCCTTTTCTCGCCTTTATCTCTTCCATATTAGAGATGATTTTATTATATACGGAATCTTTGGGAGCCATTACAACAACAGGCATATTTTCATCGATTAATGCAATAGGGCCATGCTTCATTTCGGCAGCAGGATATCCTTCGGCATGAACATAGCTGATTTCCTTTAACTTCAGCGCCCCTTCCAAGGCAATCGGGAAATTTAATCCGCGCCCCAGATATAAAAAGTTGTTCTTATCACTATACTTATTCGCCAATTCTTCTATTTCATCATTCAAATCCAATACTTGCTTAACGCGGTCCGGGACTTCCCTCAACGCGCCCAATAGTTCTTCACCTTCATCAAAAGACATGGAACGCATGCGGGCAAGTAAAATTGTTATTAACGACAAGACCATCATCTGCGACGTAAACGCCTTTGTGGAGGCAACTCCTATTTCAGGTCCCGCGTGAATATATACGCCGCCATCGGAATCCCTGGCAATAGTCGAGCCTACTACATTGCAGATTCCAAGGCATGTGGCGCCCTTGCGCTTGGCTTCCCTCATAGCCGCAAGAGTATCGGCCGTTTCCCCCGATTGTGACATTACAAGTACAATAGTACCGGGATCGATAATCGGGCTCCTATAACGGAACTCCGAGGCGTATTCTACTTCAACCGGAATACGGGCATATTCTTCAATAAGATATTCTCCCAGCAAAGCGGCATGCCAGCTTGTTCCGCAGGCAGTAATAATTATTCGGCGGATGTGGTGAAGTTCATCATATTGCAAGTTTAACCCGTCAAGACGCGCGGTTGCTTCCTCAAAATTCAAACGCCCCCGCATGGCGTTTTTCAATGTTTCCGGCTGTTCAAATATCTCCTTTAGCATGAAATGGTCATATCCGCCTTTTTCAATCGTATCAAGGTTCCAGGAAATTTCCTGGAGATGCGGAGTAACTACGACCTCTTCAAGAGTAGAAATGTTAAAGCTGTTCGCTGAAACCTCGGCCAACTCCCCGTCTTCAAGATAGACAACTCGATTGGTATAGCGAAGGATAGCGGCCACGTCGGAGGCAACGAGGTTTTCACCTTCGCCACAGCCGACAACTATCGGAGAGCCAAGTCTGGCGGCAACAATAACGTTGGGATTATTGGACGATACAACAGCAATGCCATAAGTGCCTTCGACCTGGCTTAAGGCCCTTCTTACGGCCTGCAACAGGCTCCCTTCATAATATTCCTCAATTAAATGAACGAGAATTTCTGTGTCGGTATCGGTCCTAAATATCCGTCCCCGTTGCTTGAGCACTTCCCTAAGAGAAGAATAATTTTCGATGATTCCATTATGCACAACCGCGATTTTCCCGGTCATCCCGGTATGGGGATGGGCGTTTGTATCGTTCGGTTCTCCATGAGTTGCCCAGCGGGTATGGCCTATGCCGATATTCGCGGGAAAATCCTGATCCTTAAGCTTGGACGATAACACAGAGATTTTACCGGCGCTTTTTCTTACGAAAACATTATCTTTATCTAAAAGGGCAATTCCAGCAGAATCATATCCGCGGTATTCCAGCCTCTTTAGCCCATCAATTAATACTGGATATGCTTTCCGAGGGCCTACATAACCAACTATTCCGCACATTTATATTCCTCCTGATATTTTTTAAATACAGACTTGGCGGTCTTAACCAGATTCTTTGCCGTGTTTTCATCTTTCGCTTCTGCAATTATTCTGGTTATCGGTTCGGTATTGGAAGCTCTGATCTGGATCCACCAATCTTTTCCCGCTATCCTTATTCCATCTGATTTGTTTATCTTTCCGCGGCTGAATACTTTTTCAAGGGCTTTAATCTTTTTATCGACATCAAGCCTACTCAGATTCAACTTTGTTTTAATCATAAAGCAGCGGGGAAGTTCCAGCACAAGTTCGCTTATTTTTAATTTGGATGAAGCCATGTATTGCAGCATAACTGCCGCCGCCAGGAAACCGTCGCGTCCCGAATGCAACCCGGGATAAATCAAACCGCCATTGCCCTCTCCGCCAACGACCCCTCCGGTACGAATAAGCTTTTCGGTTACATTGCGCTCCCCGACTTTCGTACGATAGAGCTTGGCTCCGGCTTCCTTCGCGATAAAATCGTTCATCATGGAACTGGAAAGGTTCACCGCCATAGGCCCTGATTTTCTCGAAAGAATAAATCTGGCGCCAAGAGCAAGAGTATATTCCTCTCCAATCGGATTGCCGTTTTCGGCCACAATGGCAAGGCGGTCGGCGTCAGGATCAAAAGCAAATCCGATATCCGCCCGGTATTTTCTAACCGCCTTAGACAAGCCTGAAAGATTTTCGGGAGTCGGTTCCGGCCCCCGAGGGAATTTATCAGCTGGTTTTGAATAAATTAATTTATATTTAACCCCAATTTTTGAGAAAAACTTGTCTGCCATAAAGCAGGCCGCCCCTCCAACACAATCGGCGACTACCATTAATTTTCGCTTTCTGATAGCTGTTGCGGAGATAATATTAAGGGCGAGAATCTTCTTGATGTGGTAATCGATCCATTTATCATCGTAAATCAACGACCCGATTTTATTCCACGGACTATCATTAAACCGCTTGGATTCAAATAAACCCTGGACCGCTCGCCCCTGCGTGTCGGATAGAAACAACCCGCCCTTTCCAATCAGCTTTAAGGCGTTATAACTATCCGGATTATGACTGGCCGTAATCGCGATTCCTCCATTGTAGCCGCCGTCTTTTACAGCAATCTCAATTGTCGGCGTTGGGCAAACGCCTATATCAATTACATCACAGCTGGTTGATTGAAGGCCGCAGGCCACAGCCGATGTTATCATTGGACCAGTACTGCGGGTATCTCTTCCGATAACGATCTTCCCCTTTTTCATGTAGGTCCCAAATGCTCGCGCGTAATTAAGAGCGGTTTCGGCCGTAAAGGCCTTGCCGACGACTCCCCTCACACCTGAAACAGAAACTAACAGTCCGTTCAAATCATCCCCTATTGTCTAAATACCAATACTTCTTTATAAAGTAATAGTATAATACTATCCGTATTACAAGATGTCAATAGAATTATAATAATTATTGGTCGAAGAGTTCCATATTAATAGATATGTTTTTGGATAAACACATGCCTGAATTCATATTCACGGCCTCGGCCCTGAACCCTATTCTGCGAAGATATTCAGCAATATTGGGAGGCCCAAATAACGTGTAGACCTTTTTGGGCTTAGCGGTCTCAACATAATGAATAATGTCCTCGAATGAAGCGTGGTCTGAAAATGGAATGCCGTAACCATTGCCGCGGATATAACGGCGGGAATGGTCCAACGTCCATCCCGAAAGAAAACAGGTCTTGAACCTTCCCCATCCTCTGGGATCAACATGCCGAAAGCCCCCCGGTGGAAGAATCACTGCTCTTCCGGGGTTGGGTTTTTCATTCAATTGGTATAAGCCGGGAAAATCTGCTCCATGCTTTTCATAAATTCGGGCGGCTTCAAAGGCTTTTTTGTAGGCTTCTATTGCTATGCCTTCCTTATTGAGAATAGTCATTGCCTCCTGCGCCTTGCCAAACGAATACGCCAAAACAACGGGGGTAATTTCGGCGGCCAGGTTTTTCTTTACAAACTCCACAAGCCTTTCTCGGCATTCGGAAACGGGAGGGAATTTATAATGCGGCAGTCCATAAGTTGTATCAATAAGAAGAGTATCGCAGGAATGAATATCAGCTTTCGGGCAGGTAAGATTCTCCTCCAGCTTAAAATCGCCGGTATAAACGATTCGCTCTCCCCGCCAATCGATTATTACCTGCGCCGACCCCAGCATATGGCCAGCCGGAGTAAGCTCGATATCCGCCGGCCCTATGCTGAATTTTTCATTATATTTGACCTCGATCGATTCGAACCGCTTATATTTTAGCTTGGCAAGATCAATCGTCGCCCCCGTTGCCATCAATTTTTTATGCGCGCGAATATGATCGGAGTGGGCATGGCTAACCACCGCGAGCTCCGATCTTTTTGTCGGGTCAACCGAAAAGAAATCGCCGCATTTTATTCCGTTTTCGAGCTTTATCAAATTATTTTTTGTAGCCTATGTCCCTGAGAAATTTCCGTCTCTTCGCTATGTCGTCTTCTTTTTCGATACCTGCCGGCGCCGCGCCATCGACAACGCCGAGTATTCCTCCGCCCCGCTCTGTCCTGGCGATAATAACCTCCACCGGATTTGCCGTCGCGCAGATTATCCTGCAAACTTCCGGGACAGCTTTTATTCTGCCGAGAAAATTTATAGGAAAAGCGTCTTTCATGTAGATAATAAATGTATGCCCGCACCCAATTCCCATTATGGCTTCGGCGGCAAGGCCTTTTAGCTCATCATCATTGCCCTCCAGCCGCGCAAGCCGGTCCATTGAGGCCTCCGAAAATCCGACCCCGAATTTGACAGTTGAACTGGTTGAAACAATAGCCTCAAAAAGGTCCTCCGCGGTTTTGATAAAATGGGCGTGGCCAAGAATAATATTGCAGCCCTCCGGGATTTTAAGATCGTACTTTTCGAGCTTCATCAAAACCTCCCTTTTTCTACTGTTACGGATAAAATCGAATCTCCGATTTCAATCTTATCGAGAACTTCCCATCCGTCGCTTACTTTTCCAAACGCAGTATATCTGCCGTCGAGATGAGGCTGGTCGGATAGGCATATAAAAAATTGCGAACCTCCGGTATCTCTTCCGGAAGTCGCCATTCCAATAGTACCGCGCTCGAACCTGATGGGGT
>CAZKYQ010000049.1:0-15740 GCA_964556975.1 uncultured Ignavibacteria bacterium | reverse complement strand
CATCTCCGCGTTTTTACTTACTGCCAAAGATGCCGCTTTGTCACCGGACTTGAAGGCCTCGAAAATGAGTCTGGGACTGAGATTGTCAATGCTTCCTTTTAAAGACGATTTTCTTTGTTTTTTTATGGCGGCCTTTGCGGAGCGAATTAGGGCGGGAGCGGAAGCATAAGCCTCGACACAACCTTTACGCCCGCATTTACACTTTGCTCCATTATACTTCAGGATCGTATGGCCAAACTCGCCCGCGGCGAAACTCGCGCCTCTGCCAAGCAAACCGTTTTGAATAACGGCGCCGCCGATTCCGGTGCCGATAGTGATGTAGAATCCTGATTTCGTTCCTTTTCCAGCACCAAACATATATTCGGCAAGTGCCATACAGTTAGCGTCATTGTCGCCTTTGACCGGAACATCAAATCGCGCAAGCAATTTTCTGATATTCGTTCCGATCCAGCCGGGAATATTGGGCGAAGAACCGGTTATCTTTCCTTCGGGATATTCAACAGTGCCGGGAGATCCGACTCCAATCCCGGCCAGCCTTGTTTTATGCTTAGCCGCAATTTCTATTAGATTTTCAGCCGCGCGTATTAAATTCTCTTTTACAGCTTTAGCCCCGGAACCTGCTTCGGTTGGGATTTTAAAAGCGGCTAACCGCTTTCCGTCGGCAAACAATAAGCCAGCCTTTATGAATGTACCGCCAAGATCGATACCGGCGTATGATTTTTTCATCTTTTGTTAAATGCCTCAATGCCCAGCTTCAGTATTTTCATGGCGTCCGCAAGATCATCGGTATTGAGAACATAGGCTATTCGGCATTCATCGACGCCCCTGCCGGGAGTGGCGTAAAATCCGGGGCCGGGAGCAACCATTACCGTTTTGTTATCAACCGAAAATTCCGTCAGCATAAATTTGGCAAAATCCTCAGCGCTGGAGATGGGCAGTTTTGCCATAGCATAAAACGCGCCTGACGCTTTCATGCAAACGGCGCCTTCGATGGCCATCAAACCGTCAAAAACAACGTCTCGCCGTTTTTTATATTCGCCGATAACCTTTTGAAAATAGTCCGGGCCAAGCGCCAGGGCCGCTTCCGCTCCTGCCTGTTCCAAAGGAGGCGCGCATAATCTCGCCTGCCCGAACTTAACAGCGGCAGCGTGAATCTGTTTGTTTTTAATTACAAGGTTCCCTATCCTCGCTCCGCAAGCGGAAAACCTCTTGCTGATTGAATCCATAATTATGGCGAAATCATCAACGTCCTGAAAATCAAAAACCGAAGTATGTTTTCCCTCGAAAACAAACTCGCGATAAACTTCATCTGAAAGAACAAACAGGCCCTTGTCGCGGGCTATATCCACAAGCATCTGCATTTCGTCTCGCGTAAAGAGGGTCCCTGTTGGATTATTGGGATTACATATCATTATTGCCCGCGTTTGCGAGTTAATAGCGCGTTCAATGACATCACGCGACGGCAGATGAAATCCATCCTCCACTTTAGTTTCCACCGGAACCAACTTGATTCCGGCCTGGGTCGCGAACCCATTGTAATTTGTGTAGAACGGTTCAAAGACAATGACGTTATCACCCGGTCCCGCGATTAATAAAAACGCAAAAACTATCGCTTCGGAACCGCCTGTGGTTATGACAATATGTTCTGGCTCTATATCGAGATTGTTTCTTTTATAATAATCGGACAGCGCCTTTAAATAAGACGCCTGTCCCTGAGAATGCCCGTATGCAAGCACCTTATTCGAATAATTCTTTACGGCGTTCCAAAACTCAGGCGGGGTTTCGATATCGGGCTGGCCAATATTCAAATGATAAACATGAATTCCCCGTTTTTTGGCATCGTCAGAAAAAGGTATTAATTTTCTTATAGGCGATTCCTGAATCTCAAGCGCTCTCTTCGACATCTCCCATAATCTTTTATCACCAACGGCCTTCATTAAAAAGCTCCTTTTACCTTAGATAACTATATCATTAAGCGCGCCGCAATTAGCGCACCTGTCACCATCCAAGCCAACAACATCAATATTATAGTAACTTCGTTTTATCAATAATGATCCGCATCCGGCGCAAATAGTATTGGACTCGCCAATGCCTGCTATATTGCCGGTGTAAACATGTTTTAGTCTGCTTTTTGCGATATCATAAGCGAATTTCATTTTTTCAGGCGGAGTCGCGGCTTCCTCAAGCTTGAAGTTAGGAAAATATCGTGAAATATGAAGTACAATTGACGGGTCGACATTTTTGATCCAATCAACAAGTTCTATAATCTCTCCCTCGGAATCATTCAGCCCGGGCACAAGAAGGTTTGTAATTTCCACATGAATTCCCATTTCTTTGGCGATTATTATTGTGCGTTGAACATCCTCGAGTTTGCCTTTGCATGTTTTTCTATAAAAATCCGGATTAATAGATTTCAGATCGAAATTGGCGGCGTCAATAAATTCAAAAAGCTTTCTGGCAGGTTTTTCATTAATATAAGCGTTGGAAACTATAACTGTTGCCAGTCCGGTCTTTTTCAGAAGTTTTGCTGAATCATACACGTACTCATACCAAATCAGCGGCTCCGCATAAGTATAAGCAACGCCAATCGATCCGTATGAACCTCCATAACCGGCAAGTTCCTCTGGGGAGATATAACGCGTTGGAGCTTTTTCTTGAGATATATTCCAGTTCTGGCAAAATGAGCACGAAAAATTACAGCCGTTCGGACCTATTGAAAAAATATCGGTCCCCGGCTTAAAATGATATAAAGGTTTCTTTTCAATCGGGTCGAAGCTTTGAGCTATTGTCCTCCCGTATTCCGAAGCATAGAGAACGCCGCCGCTATTTGTCCTCACCATGCATACTCCGTTTTTAGACGGTTTGATAATACATTCAAGCGGGCAAAGCAGACATTTTACGGAACCTCCGTCACGTTTTTCGTAAAATTTAGCCTCGACAGTATCAACCATAAAATTAAAATATGAGATTTAGGGTTAAAACGCAATAAGGTTGATGGCTATGAGCAGAATGATAGGTCCCTATTAGGAATTACAAATCTCTTTCAAGGCCCCAGCGACCAGGTCAGGAGTGATATTTTCAAAACAATGCTTGCGAGGCTGGCTGCATAATTTTTGTCCATGAACGCTGCATGGCGAGCAGAAGACATCGTTGCTAATTATTCTGGAACCGGGAAGCGCAGGCGAAAAACCCAAGCGAGGATTTGTTGGCCCAAAAACAGCGGCAACTTTAACTCCCACGGCATTAGCAAGATGCATAAGCCCGGAATCATTGGTCAGGGCGGCGGCGCATTTTGAAAGAAGAGCGGCAACACTTAGAATCTCCAAGTCCTGAACGTAAGCCGCTCTTTGATGTTTTAACCCTAAATCGGCGGGAACATCATCTGACGAAGCCGAGATAATGAGTATGCCGGTATTTTCATCTTTGAGAAGGGTTTCGGCCACGACCTGGAATTTTTCATGGGGCCACTTTTTTTCAAAATGCTTCGCACCCGGGCAAAGCGCGATAATTTTGTCGCACCCGCCCCCGTATGATTTCGCGAAAAATTCTTCGGAATAATCTCGAAATTCATCCGGAAGATAAATTTGGGGCGGAGCCGGATCGCTTTTTATTCCCAATCGCCGCAATGAATGGAAATAGGCGTTTACCGTATGATCGACTTTCAATTTCAGCCCCGGTTTGCGAACGATCATCTCTCTGGCCAATCTTCGCTTTTTATATTTTATCCGTTTTGCGCCAAAGCAACAGGCGGTCAAGGCCAAAGACCTGAGATTGGCCTGAAGATCGATTATCAGATCATATTTCTCCTGCCGCAAGGAACTCAGTAATTTTTTAAAATCAGCGTTATTATTAAATGTTAAGACATTTCTAATTGCGGGATCATGTTTGATTATTTGCTCGTAAAACGCCTTCGTAAGATAATCAATAGCGGCTTCGGGGAATGATTCAGATAATGTTTTAATTACCGGTAAGGTCAGGATAACATCGCCAAGGGAGCTTTGGCGAAAGACGAGAATTTTTTTAGGGTGTCTCACAAAAGGAAAATACCAAGAATGCCTACAATAGCGCAATACAATCCGAAGTAAAAGAATTTTCCCTTTTTTATTATGGAAAGAAGATAAGTAATAGAAATATACCCGACCACGGCTGAGACAAGCGCCCCGGTTAGATAAATCGGCAACAGGCTTAGATCGGACAGGCTTTTAAGAAATTCGGGTATCTCCAATAAAGCCGCGCCGGCAATCGCCGGAACGGACAATAAAAAAGAAAACTCCGCCGCTTCCGATTTATCGATTCCCAAGTGCATGCCTATTGATATTGTACTTCCCGAACGAGAAATACCCGGCATTATCGCCAAAGCCTGGGCAACCCCGACTATTATGGAATTTTTCCAACCAAAACCCCTGGCTTTATCAGGCGCCCATTTTGTAGAAAACAAGATTGCGGCCGTAACTAAAAGCATGACCGAAGCCCATCTTGGAGATTCAAAAGCCACAACGATAAAATCTTTGAAAAGAAGCCCGACAATTACGGCTGGAATTGTGCCCAGGACAATAAATAACGCTAATTTCAAGTGAGGATCATCATTGAAGCCGGTCTTTCCCCTCGCAAAACTAAAAAGTGATATTATGATGTTATAAAACCTTTTCCGAAAATAAACTAATACCGCCAATAGCGTACCAAAATGAACGAGAATCTCAAACAGAATATTACCTGTTTTTATCCCGAACAGGCTTTCAAAAATGACCAGATGCCCGGATGATGACACAGGCAGGAATTCGGTTAATCCCTGTACAAGGCCCAGGATTACGCTTTCAAAAAAACTCAAGAACTATAAACCGAAATTAACGCCCATAAAAAAGGCTGTCTGATTGTCAAGCTGTAATTCTATATAAGCGTTAGTTGCCGATGATAACTCAAGCTTACCGCCAGCGCTCAGGCCTATATTGAAGTCTGTGTCGGAATTTCCATTATCTGGATTAGACCGGTCTATTCGCAAGATCAATCGCCCATACGGTGTTATTTTTCTTCCGCTTTTCATGTCAATCGGATAGGAGCCTACCAAAAATCCGCCAAAAGACATTATGTTGACATGATCAAAGGCCGCGAAATCAAACATCCCGCCAACGGACATATCAATCGGATCTTGAATACGGACCTCCATTATCTGATACTTATAGTCAACTCCTAGCAAAAACCCGCTTCCTCCGTTATCAAGATCAACGATTCCGAGTTTACCACCGAAATCGCTATAACCCCCGATCCCGGCTCTGTATTGGCCGACAACCCCGAAACCATTTTCATAAACCGCCACAAATCCTGATCCGAATGAATTGCCTTTTAAAACTGTTTCGGCTGTCGATAACTGGCCGGAATACTGAGCGGCGGCCGTTCCGAAAACTAAAATGAATGTCGAAAAAACTATTAATATCCTTTTCATTTTTTCACCTTCTCCTTACGGTAAGTCCAAAGTCAGGCCCAAATTAATGGAATTATATTTAGAAGATTCACCTGTTGTCTGGATAACATTATATTTCCACTCAACCATTGGAGTAATTGGGAAAATCGGAATATTCAATTCAACTCCAACTTTGAAATGATATCCTATTTTAGTTTCGTCATCCGGCAGAACGCCGACAATCGCACCACTCTGTTCCAGCGAATAAGCCATGGCGTGAATTCCACCACCGATACCGGCATAAGGCTTAATAATCCCGACAGAAATGGATTTTTTTACAGTGCCGGTTACGGAGATATCCGAAAATGTCAGGTCGGTGCCAGAAATAATCTCATGCTTTTGCCAGGCGTAATCCGCAGAAGCGTCGAATTCGATTATCCTCAAGGTGCCTATATTTACGTGTAGACCGATATTGGTCATGCTTTCGGAAAAATCAATGGCTTGGTTTATAAAATAATCCTCTAAGCTGTTTTCGAGGACAGGGTTATCATATCCGCTGATGATTCCGCCATGAATACCAATTCCCAGTCCTGTTAATCCCGCATAAGCGTTTGACGCTACAAAAATAAACAAAACGGCAGATACTATTTTCTTCAAGATTACCTCCATTGAATTATTTTTTACAAATATAACTTACCATTTGAATCGGCGAGTTGCCGTCCCGTCTGAAGGAATAATATTTTTCAGAATCACAACTTGTACATTCCCTCACATTCTCAACTTTATTTCGCAATACTCCAAACGACAACAGTTTTTCTAAGACGGCTCCTCTGATATCCAGATACGATTTGCCGTTTTCCCGCCTTACGCACCTATCCTCAAACAACACGGCAACCTCAGGGCCGACCTCAAAACAACAATCCCCGATAGCGGGACCGAGAGAAATATATAATCGATTGAAACCTATGTCGAGATTTTTAATTTCGTGAAACATATTTTCCACAATACCCCCTAAAAGCCCTCGCCAGCCGATATGGATCGCGCCAAAGGTCACGGATACGGGATCGGCCAGCAGTAAAGGCAGGCAATCGGCAGTACTTATTGTCAGACAATATCCATTATTTGTAGAAATTACTCCATCAAACGATTGTGCGGCGATTTGATTGTCTTGCTCCATAATCAAAACATCAGATCCGTGGCATTGTTTTGGGATGATGATCTGCATGTCATCATTGGCAATTCCCATTTCGATTTTTCTATATTGTTCTTCCTTAGAATCCCATGGGCCTTTTTGGATTATCCCCGCGGTAAATCCTAATTTGTCAAAATGATCATATTGTATTATCACAATAATTCCGAACAATTAGGGATCAATTTTTTCTCCGGTTGTATCGCGGCCAACTGACAGAACGCCTTTTACTTTTTTTATTTTGCCAATTACTTTCAAAAGCTCGCCATGGTTTTGTACCTCAATTACGAACCATCCGATTGCAGGCGATGGGCCGGTTGCAATCTCCCCGCCTCTTACATTGACGTTCGCATCGGACGCGGCTTCAGCTATTTCTTTAAGGATGTTTTTTCTATCCTCAACTAAGACCTTCAATCTTACGAGAAACGCTTCGCCCCTTTTCACGTCCCATTCTACGTCCATCTTTCTTTCCGGTTCACTGTAAATTTCCGAAATGTTTTTACAGTCGGAGCGGTGAATAGTCAGGCCCCTCCCCCTGGTTACAAAGCCGACAATTTTTTCGCCGGGCACCGGCTGGCAACACGAAGCGAACCTGAACATCAAATTATCAACCGCGCTGATGCGTACGCCTTTAGATACTCCTCTGGCGTGGTCTATAAACTTTTGAACAAAAGTGGGATCGCTCTTTTTTTCATCCTGGGGAATTATCTTATTTAGTAAAGTCTGAACTGATAAAGAACCGGAACCTACAGCGGCAAACATCTGCTCAATGCCTGACTGTCCTACCATGGCGGAAATATCAGCAAGTTCCGAATCGTTTGGAACAGCAATTCTCTTTTTCTTTAGCTCCCTTTCAAGTATCTCTTTCCCGAGTGAGACTGCCTGCTCATAGCCTTTCTGCTTCAACCATCTTTTAATTTTTGATTTGGCCTTGGTAGTAGTAACAATCTGAAGCCAATCCTGGCTTGGAGTCTGGTGCGGTGAAGTTTTAATTTCTATTTTATCTCCGCTTTGAAGCTCTGTTGACAGGTTCGCGAATTTACCGTTTATTTTCGCGCCAATACAATGAAATCCTATATCAGTGTGGACCGCAAAGGCGAAGTCCAATGGCGTTGCTCCGACAGGCAATTGCCTTAAATCTCCAGCGGGCGTATAAACAAAAATATCTTTTCCAAATAAATCGATTTTAAAATATTCCAGGAACTCCTCGGGATTAGTCATGTCCTTTTGCCATTCAAGGATTTCCCTGATCCAGCTAATATGCTTGTCTAATTCGCCGTGCGTCTTTTTTCCTTCTTTGTAAAGCCAATGCGCCGCTATGCCATGCTCCGCCGCGTAATGCATAGCATGTGTGCGGATTTGAATTTCAATCATCCTGCCGCGAGGGCCAATTACCGTAGTATGAAGCGACCGATACATATTCGATTTAGGATTGGCGATATAATCATGGAACCTATCCGGGACCGGGGACCACATATTATGAACTACGCCCAATGCGTGATAACAATCAGCAATTGTATCAACAATAACCCTCATGGCAATCAAATCAAATATTTGTTCAAATGGAACTTTTCGAATTTTAATTTTTCGATAAACAGAATAATGATGTTTTGCGCGGCCTTCAATTTCGCATTTAATTTCCGAATTAGAAAGAGAATCTTCCAGAGGTTTCGTTAATTCGGCAATATACTCGATTCGATCTTCGAGGCTATCAGCAATTAATTTATCGATTTTAATATAATCGCCCTTATGGAGGTATTTAAACGCGAGGTCTTCAAGCTCCCATTTTATCTTGGCCATTCCAAACCTATTGGCAAGCGGCGCGTATATTTCCATGGTTTCATGCGCGATTCGTTTCTGCTTTTTCTCAGATAACGGTTCAAGGGTCCTCATATTATGAAGACGGTCGGCGAACTTTATTACGATAATTCTGATGTCCTTTGCCATTGAAAGAAGCATTTTTCTATAATAAACTACTTGCTGCTCCGCAAAACTTTCGAATTTCAAACCGGACATTTTCGTAAGGCCATCGACCATCTCGGCAATATCCCCGCCAAATTCGCGCTTTACCTCAACCAAAGTCGCGCCAGCGTCCTCAATAGCGTCATGTAATAGCCCAACCGCTATGGAATCAGAATCCATATGCAATTCAGCCAAAATAAATGCCACATTCAGGCAGTGTTCAACGAAGGGCTCTCCTGATTCCCTAAATTGCCCGGCGTGAAACTTATCAGAAAACTCATAAGCCTTACGAAGCAGAGGTATATTTATGTTAGCATTATATGATTCAATATGAATTATAAATTCTGCTAAGTTCATTTCCGGCCCACCTCTAATCCGTTCCGCGCAAGTAACAGCTCTACGGCCTTTGTTAACGCATATTCAGCCGTTACCTGTTCCAGGCATTTACATCTTCTGAGGTCCGAGCAGCTGCATTCCTGGCCAGGCGTTAAGACATTATCGAGATTCCGTTGGGGCCCCCACCTGACAGGTCCGATATCGGCCCTCGATATAAAAAACGACAGGCATTGTACTCCCAGAGAATCGGCCATATGAAGCGGGCCTGTACTGCCCGATATAAAAAGGGAGGCTTTGCTAAAAACTCCCGCAAGCGCCTCAAGATCGGTTTTCCCTCCCAAATTACAACAATGCTCAAAACCGGGCATTAAAATATTATTTGTTATGACGACATCACATTCAAGCTTCTTTTTAATTAACCGGGCTAATGTCTGATAATGGTTTAGCGGCCAATTCGGCGCAGAGCCGCCTGATCCGGGATGAATAACAACAAATCTATTTCCTATGTCTGATAATAGTATGCCCGCTTTTTCCAATCCTTTTTCCGTAACCGATAAGCTCGGCAGATTGATCCTGTTTTCAATATCAAATTTTTCAATATGTTTAAGTTCTAATTCGGTTTGATGATGGCCGGATGCTTTTCTATGAATTGGAAGCCGATAGTTATAAAAAAAGGAATAGAATCTTCTTAAAGTCCCAATTCTAAGTCTTGCTCCTGATAAGCAGCCTGCCACGGCAGTTCGCCATGATGGTTTGAGTTCAATAATACAATCGTAATTTCCTTCTTTCATTTTTCGGAATAACTGAAGCATAGACAACTTTGATTGGCCATCGCTGTCAACAAGCCACTCGTCAACATAATCGACCATAGGAGCGATTGCGGAAGCATAGGAAGAAGATAAATATGTTATTTTACAATTAGGCATATTTGTTTTTAATGTTTCCGCGACCGGCAAGGACAATATCAGATCTCCCAAACGATCTGGCCGAACTATCAGTATATTATTTGGCGATTTCATTATTACTATTCCATAATCGCTGGAGTTTCGCGTATTTTATCAAGACATGGTATGATGACAAAACGGCCAAAAGCAATCCATTGAATCCATCGAGAAAACCGGCTTTGAATATGAGCATTTTCAAAAACACTGAAACGGGCCTAGAAATGAAATCAACAAATCTGAATTTTCTGCCGGAGCCAAACATTTCCTTTGCGCTTAATGATGAATATTCGTTCATTTTATCAAGATACTGCTCGATGTTTTTATAGCTGTAATGAATAAGCAAACCGTCGAGATTTCCGACGGGGCCATCGACGATCACGCTCTCGTGCACAAGGCGCGATGAGATTTTTCCTTTCTCGCGTCTGAAAAACCTCAACACATAATCAGGGTGCCAGCCTGAATGGCGAACCGGCTTCCCTAAAAAATATGTGAGGCGATTTGCTATAAAGCCTGCAGTGTTTGAGTTATCTGCCGCGGCTTTCATAATGTTCTTGGCGAGATCCTCAGACACGCGCTCGTCAGCGTCGAGAAAAAACACCCACTCCCCTTTGCAGAACTCAAGGGCTTTATTTTTTGTTTTCCCGAACCCTTCAAACTTTATCTTGTAAACTTCGGCCCCCGCCCTTTCAGCTATTTCGATTGTTCTGTCGGAACTTCCCGTATCCGCGACGATTATCTGATCAGCAAAAAAGAGGCTTAATACCGCCTCCAAGATGTTTTCTTCCTCATTGCGCGCAATTATAGCCCCTGAAATCTTCGGACTGCTCATATTTCGGACATTCCTAACATCATCCAAAAAACCAAAACCGAGGCGCTTGCTCCAAATGAAGAACCAAAAATATTTAGAATAACTACTGCAATCAAGGTTAGCACAGAACTAAGATAGTATATTTTCATTTCACTCAAAGCAACTTTCCGAAGCTTTGAAAAACATCGCCTGCTCTGTTCAGCCATTACCCAAAACAATAAAATCAATGCGGCTGGCCCTGAGTTTAAAAGCAACTTGAAAAAATACGACTTTGTAGAGAAGCTATATATCTCAATATTTCCTACGTCCGGCCTTACACCGAAAAACGCGGTATTACCGATTAGGACGCCTCCCCTGCTTATCTCGGTTAGAGGAGATTTTACGAAGTGAATAATATTTCCCGCTGTAACATTTTCTATGAGATCAAAATTGCCGGTCATGTAAAAAAGAAAGGCGACCGCAAGCGGAACAAGTACCGATCTATCTTTAAAAACGCCTACTAATAACATAAGAATAATGATAATAAGCAGAATTGGCGTGCTGAACGTCAAAAAGGCAAATGCTATTATTGGCAGAGAGACCATCCCGAAAAAGAATTTTTCTCCGATTTTTTCGCTCTCCGAATAAAACGATAAAACAATGACAAACACGAGTATCACAAAAAACGATAATTGTTCAGACGCCCAATACTCAGAAAGATAACTGTCTCCTCTATTCGCGATCATTAAAACTATTTTTATACCAATTGATAAAACGACCCCGGAGATAAAAGTCCAAACTATCATTTTCCGCTTTTCCGAAAGCGAGACAAATCTTTGAACGACAAAGTAGAATACGGCCAGATATCCGGTATACATTATAGACGAAAAAGAAGAATTATATTTTGATACAATAAAGCTAATAAATGTAAAAACCATAAATCCTGCCACAGGGTAAAACATTGGCTCATCGATCCAATCGGTATTTTTAAATATCACCTGCTCCAGAACCCAAAGTGCAAACGCGGCGCCAGCGATCAAAAAAGCAACTTTCGGGAAAATGGAAACGCAAAATGAGAAAAGCAGTACTAAATAAAAACCGGCTTTAGAAAATGTTTTCGATGGCCTATCCATTTACTACTCTTTTCAGGAATTTTTCTGTATTTTTTCCTAATTTTAAATTTGAACAGTTATTCTCAACCCATTCTTTGGCCTTTTTGCCAAAACTATTTCGCAGCATATTGTCTTCGATTAACTTGCTAATAGATTCAGCCATTGCCACCGGGTCTTTCGGCGGAACCAATATTCCGGCTCCGGATTGGAGCATAATTTCTTCCACTTGATTTATTTTAGTTCCAACCACCGGGAGGCCAGCGGCGTAATACTCCAAAAGAACGCGGCAGATCATTTCCGAACCGATAGAAGCGACAACGCCTATATCAAAAGATAACATTAGCTTTTTGATTTCATTGATATGTCCCAAAACGGTCAGGCTTTTGAGTCCAAGCTCACGGGCTGACCTTGTGATATCTTCCTTATTGAGTTGCGCGTCTCCCCCTGTGATAACAAATCTGACATTCGGCTTATCTTTTGTTACAATAGCCGCGGCCTCCAGAAAATACCTATGTCCTTTTACAGGTGAAAGCCTTCCAACAATTCCGACAATTAGTTCCGCCGAGTTAAATCCGAACTTCTGTTTCATTTGTTCCCTGCTAATGTTTTGAGGGAATCGGTTCAAAGAAACCGCCGGATAAATTACGTTAACTGGAATTCCGTTTAATTTGTATTTTTCTTCATATATGCTTTTCAGCGCCTCAGTAGATACGGCAATCCCTTTTGTTATCTTCTCGTTTAAAATCCGGCTGAAAATACCGGACTTCGGTGTCCTGACATCGCCTCTGAAACGCGCGACTGGTAAAGAGGTCCCTCTTGCCGCAAGCGCGCTAATAAAATGAGATTCTCCGCGGTGGGCAAGTATTACGTCCGGTCGAAATGTTTTGATTGTACTCTTCAATCTTGAAACTGCCTTAAATAAATTCACCGTAGAAAAATCCACGTCTTCGCTTAAATTCAGGCCGCATTTTTTTGCCATTAACGCCGGAGGCGAGCCGGGGTTCGCCATTAGCAGGGTTTCATGGCCGAGTTGATCAAGCGCGCTTGCCTGCTGCAAGGCGAAATGAGCGCAGGCATTATACCAGCGAACATCGATAATTTGAAGCACCTTCATTTAAAACGTATTTTCCGAAGCTATCATATTTCCATGTCCTGATATTGCAAATCATGCAGTTTTTTATACAGACCGCTTTCGCTAACTAAATCATTATGGCCGCCCGTTTGTACTATTCGACCATTATCGACTACATGAATGATATCCGCTTTTCTAATAGTAGAAAGCCTATGCGCTATTATTATCACCGTTCGTCCGCTTAAGAGGTTGGAGATCGCCCGAGTTATCAACTGCTCCGATTCTGAATCAAGCGCCGATGTGGCCTCATCGAATATTAATATCGGAGGGTCTTTCAATAAAGCTCTTGCTATGGCGAGTCTCTGTCTTTGTCCGCCGGAGAGTTTTACGCCCCTATCGCCAATTATAGTTTGAACTCCTTTTGGGAATTCCTCTACAAAGTCAATAGCGCAGGCGGCTTCGAGCACACGCTTTACCGACTCCTCCCCAATATCTCTTCTGCCGTAGGCAATGTTATTATAGATTGTATCATTAAACAGTATTGTCTCCTGCGTCACAACTCCCATCATATTGCGCAGTGACGACATGCTGATCTCTTTCAAGTCGCGGCCATCGAACGTAATGCGCCCGTCTGTCGGATCATAAAAACGTGGTATTAGATCTACTATTGTAGATTTCCCTCCTCCGGACGGCCCGGCCAACGCGAGAACCTGGCCTTTCTTTAATTCTATATTTATATTTTCAAGAAAGAAGCCCTCGGATTCATATCGAAAGCCTATGTTTTCAAATACAATTGCTTTATTAAAACTGCTTAATTGTACAGGATTGTTTATCTCACTTATTTTAGGCCGCGTATCGAGAACTCTAAAAATCCTTTCGGCGGCGGCAAGTCCTTGTTGTATATCAATGTTCACTCTGCTTAAGACTTTTATAGGCTGCATAAGCGAAAATATCGCGACCAGAAACAGAAAAAACCGGTCAGCTGTCAATCCTGTACCCATTATGATTTGACGTCCACTGTACCATAAAATAAACACGCCAGCGGCCACACCCAGCATCTCCGTTAGCGGTATCCCCAGCGATCCGATTCGGGTCAGTCGGACCATTGTTCTGAAAAAATCATTAGTTTGTTTTTTAAACCTGCCTATTTCGAATTTCTCCATAGCAAACGCTTTTACAACACGGATACCGGAAACTGTTTCTTGTAGTATGCTTGTAATAGACGCTAATTTTTCCTGGGTGACGGCCGAGCTTGACTTGATCCTTCTCCCAAGAATACTGATAAGAAATATCGACGGCGGCATTACAAGCATTCCCAGGAGCGCGAGTTTCCATGCTGCCACAAAAACGATGTATAGAAATATTATGGCCAAAAATAAATTTTTTATCAGATCGGAGAGGCCATTCGCGATTGCCCCGCGAACAAGAGTGATATCATTGGTTATGCGGGAAATCAATTCTCCCGCTCGACGACTGTGAAAATACTCCAGCGGCAGATTATGATAATGCTCAAATAGCGTGTCTCTTAAATCGCGTATTACTCCCTGTTCAACTCTTACAATTAAAAAACTCCAGCAATATAAGAATATGTTTTTAATGAAAAATACAATCAGAAGCGCCATACAAAAACGACCCAGCCTTTCGGTTTTTGTATCTCCGCCAAGGACGAGCATGAAAGTTTCTTTATCGAATTTCAAAAGCTTGGAATAATCGATTTGCTGCGAGGCGTCCGAAGTTTGTTCGATATCCTGTTCAAAAATAATTTTCGTAAACGGAACAATCATTGTAATAGACGCGCCGCTCAAACCGGCAAACAAGATTCCGCAAACTACAGCCGTGATATAATATTTGAGATGCGGCTTTAAGTATTTTAAAAGACGCCAATATAATTTCATACAGGTATTCCTTTGTTATTCAAAATCTCCATTGTCTTATCGAATACTTCCTGAGGCGAGACCTCACCGGCTCCGTCAATAGCTGCCGATCCCGGTGATAATGGTCTGAACTTTTCAATTTCCGACATTAGGAATATCGCGACAACCGGTATTTTCAATGCCCACGCGAGATGCATAGGACCTGTATCGGACGAAATAAAAACCCAATACTTGCAAATAGTCGCTTTTAGTTCCTTTATCGACATCAATGGCAATAGTTGATTCTTCAACTTTATGTCATTTTCAAATTTCTCTCTAAGTTCTTCCTCGTCAGGCCCCAAAATGTATTCAATTGATATTCCTTTTTCAGAAAGAAGCGAGCCCAGTTTAATGGCATTTTCCAAAGGCCATCTTTTTTTCCCGCGTCCACCGCAGTTTATTCCAATAACAGTACTATTTCCCGGTTTTCCATAAGAGCCATGATCAAAATAGGGGGAGCCTGACAGCTCTTTTCTGAAAATGCCCGAAATTAATTTCAAATACATTTCAGAAGCATGCGCGGGTCCTGAATAACGCTCTATCTCGATATCAAAAAATTTCCTCGCGCCTATCATCCATCCGGCTTTTGCCCTGGCTCCGCTTAACAACGAATACGCAATGCCGGTGGATGAAGGGGAATTAAAGTCCGAGCAATCTATCGTAAGATCGTAGGACCGCTTTCGAATATCGCGAATCAACCGCCATAAACTCCACGGCCTTGAAATATACTTTTTGGGGAAAACCCGAATTATTCCATTAATACGCTCGTCATTTTCCATTACAGACGCGAATTTCGCCGGCAATAGCAAATCGATTTTACACGCAGGAAAATTGTTCTTAATCGCCGAAATCGCCGAATTTAATAATATAATATTACCCAGCCGTTCCGCTTGTTTTACCATTAAAATTCTGCCGGGGTTATCTCTAATATCGGCAAGTTCTTTTTTATTGGCTACAGAAGTAAATCGCCTGATTATTGCGGGAACCAACATTCTGTAACTATTCTTAAACATTCATCAATTTATCA
>CAZKYQ010000048.1:0-16265 GCA_964556975.1 uncultured Ignavibacteria bacterium | reverse complement strand
AGGCTGTTGAAAAAAATAAAAAAACCCACCGAACACAATGCCGACACTGATGTTTCGGAAAAGGCCCGGTTTTCTCAGATGGTTGCGTCATCCCAAAAAATGAAAGACGTTCTTGATCTTGCCAACAGAGCGGCGGTTTCTGATATTACGGTCCTGATTGAGGGCGAGCATGGCACAGGTAAACGATTGTTTGCCGTTATTGTTCATCATCAAAGCGACAGGTATAGAAACGAGATGGTTACGGTCGAATGTTCGAATGGATCGGAAGCATATCTTGAAGCCGAGATTTTTGGCGAAACTGATTCCCTTGGGAAATCGGGCGCGTTTGCCAGAGCCAATGGCGGAACATTGCTTCTGCGGGATGTAGATTGCCTGTCTCCCGGCCTACAGCTTCGCATATTGCGATTTATCATGGAAGGAACATATTTCCCGGTAGGGTCATCGACACTGCAAAAATCAAACGCCCGAATTATAGCGTCAACTGAAAAAAACCTGAAAAGAGAGATTACTAACGGCAGTTTCAGAGAAGATTTGTTTTATCAGCTCAATGTAATGCCGGTTTACATTCCGGCTTTACGGTCGAGGGTTGCGGAGATCGAACCTTTGACGGCATATTTTCTCGATAAATACAAAGCCCAATACAAAAAAAATATCAGCTCTATTTCTCCAGACGCTATGTCATGGATGAAAACATACGACTGGCCCGGAAACGTACAGGAATTGGAAAATATCATCTCGCGCGCCTGCGCCCTGGCCACAAGCGAGGTTCTGGACGAATCGTTGATATTTACCCTCCCTCAGGACAGGCCCGAAAGAGAAGAGGCTATAGGCTATCTGAACATGACGCTAAAAGACAACCAAAAGACTTTGATACTGAAAGCGCTGAAACAGAATAGTAATAACTACTCCCGCACAGCGCGTCAATTAGGCATTTCGAGAACGACTCTCTGGAGGCGGATGAAGAAGTTCAAAATCGAAGGTCTGCAGATAGATAAATAACCTCTCTACCCTACAGGATATCAGGTAAAAGGGAGCCTTTATGGCTCCTTTTTTTTGTTGTTATGAATTTAAAAATATAATTGACTTTTGGCCCGCTTAATGAAAAGATCATAGTGAATATATAAGGAGGCCGTATTTATGAAAATAGTAAAATTAGCAATAATACTAAGCTTGACTTTTAATATGATTTCGTTTTCCTCGGAACCGGTCAGCACCTTTTCAATAGTCGGGTGCGACCCATCAACTGGCGAACTTGGCGTTGCCGTGGCAAGCAAATACTTTTCAGTCGGTTCGGTAGTTCCCTGGGCCAAGGCCGAAGTGGGCGCCATAGCGACACAAGCTTGGGTAAATAAAGATTACGGCATTTTAGGTTTAGAGCTTCTCGAAGCCGGACTTTCACCGCATGAAGTAATCGATTCATTGACCGTTAACGATCCCGGCGCGCAGAAACGACAGATCGGCGTTGTAGATCTCCATGGAAGCGCGTCAACTTTTACCGGGGCGGAATGTATGGATTGGGCGGGCGGGATGATCGGCAAAAACTGCGCCGCACAAGGCAATATTCTGGGATCGGATAGCGTAGTCAGCCGGATGGTAGCCGCATTCGAAAATAAGCGAGGCGGCCTCGCGGACAGGCTTCTGGCCGCGCTTTTAGCCGGCGAGGCATCGGGAGGGGATTCCCGCGGGAAACAATCCGCCGCCCTTTATGTTGTAAAAAAAGTCGAAAGCATGAGATACGACCGCAAGATCGATATACGCGTTGACGATAGTCCCGAACCATTTAAGGAGCTATCGAGACTCTACGCAATATCCAAAGCTTTATCATTCCTTGACGATGCCGCCAATCATTATCAAAACGGCGATCTTTTGCTTGCAGTAAAATCAGCTCGTAAATCGGTCGAATTCGGCCCCGGCCTGCCGGAGACTTATTACGACCTGGCATGCTATCTAACTCTCGCCGGTAAATTCGACGAGGCTTTGGCAAGCGTTGAGACCGCTATTAAAATCGAGCCGAGATTTATATTTATGGCCAAAGGCGATTCTGATCTTGATGGTTTGCGATCAAACCCGGAGTTTCAGGACTTAATAAAGTAATTTGGGGCCCTTAACATCATAATTTAGCAATAAATAGTGGAATCATCGACACATTAATACCTCTTATCTCTTTATATGCTATGAAAACACTCATTACATTTTTAATAATTATGAGAATAATTTCACATAGGGCTTGACAGAAACGAGACCGAATCTATATTGGATTGAAACATAGCGGTTGATGCGTGATTTTGAAAATTTTAATCAAGGTGTGGGGTGGATATTGAAAAATAAGAGCAAGTTTCAAAACGGCTTTGATCTCGGGCTAACGCGAATTATTACGATAAGTTTTATAGGTTTGATGTTTTGTTTGGCCGGCACGGCTTTAGCGCAAGACGAATGCTTTGATTGTCATGATGATAATGAACTTACCGGAGTTGACGCAAAAGGCAATGAGTATTCCCTTTTTGTGGATAAGGCTAATTATGAAATTTCGATTCACGGCGATATGGATTGCCAATCCTGCCACGCGGATATAGATGAGCTTCCCCATGCGGAAAAGCTATCAAAGGTCGATTGCGGGACATGCCATTCTGACGAGAGTGAAGAGTATCAGTGGCATGGCCATTTAAAGAGATCAGAAAATAAGGACACTCCCACTTGCTCGGATTGCCATGGTTCCCACTATATTTTGGCCGCTTCAGATAAAAGATCAAAAGTTCATCCAGTAAATCTTCCTCAGACATGCGGCAAATGCCATGAGAATGTCGATCTTGTGAAAAAATATGATATTTTGGTAAAACACCCTGTTGAAATGTTTGAAAATAGCATTCACGGGAAAATAACGGTTGGAGGGGCGTACTCAGCAGCGACATGCAATGATTGCCACTCAACTGGAGGTACCGCACATAAGATCCTCGCGCGCGGCATTGTTCAATCGACCATAAATCATTTTAATATTCCCAACACTTGCGGCAAATGCCACGAAGGTGTCGAAAAGGACTATTGGGAAGGCATTCATGGCAAACTTGTTTTGAGGGGAGATACTGATTCCCCGGTCTGTACAGACTGCCACGGCGAACATGGAATATTGTCGCCTAACGATCCGCGGTCCGCGGTGAGCCCGTCTAGAGTTGCCGAAGCGACATGCACACCGTGCCATGAATCGGCGAGATTGAATCGCAGATATGACGTAACAACAGGAAAAGAAAGAACGTGGGTCGATAGTTATCACGGCCTGAAGAGCAAAGCAGGAGATAAGTCGGTAGCGAATTGCTCATCCTGTCATGGCGCACACAGGATTTTACCTTCCAGTGATTCCACATCATCAATCTTTGTTGACAACCTGCAGGCCACCTGCGGCAATTGTCATCCGTCCATCACTAAGGCAGTCGCGAATATTCCTATTCATGGCGATCCGGGAGTAACCGACTCCCCAATGGCAGCTTTATTTCAAAAAATATATATAGTTCTCATTATAGTAATAATCGGCGGCATGCTGCTTCATTGGACAATAGATCTCCGCAAGGAATTTAAGCACTTGCTGGACAAAAAGCAAATGCGCCGGATGACTTATAACGAGGTTTGGCAACACACGTTCCTGACAATAACTTTTACGGTGCTTGTTCTGACTGGATTTTCATTAAGGTTTTCCGAGGCATGGTGGGTGCAAATTCTTTTTGGCTGGGAGGGCGGGTTCCCAGTGCGGGGAACCATACACAGAATCTCAGCCGTGCTATTCATTATCACGGCAATATGGCATTTGGCGTATCTGACTTCACAAAGGGGCCGTAATTTCTTGAAAGATATGATGCCGGACAAAGTTGATTTAAAGCATGTATATCAACTTATAACATATAATCTTGGCATCGGGAAGGTGAAGCCGCGGTTCGGGCGTTTCAGTTATATAGAAAAAGCCGAATATTGGGCGCTCGCCTGGGGTACTGTTGTGATGATCTTCACGGGCCTGTTTTTATGGTTTGATAATTTGGCTGTCAAGATATTACCTAAAGAATTTTTGGACGTTTCTATTGTAATTCACTATTATGAAGCCTGGCTCGCTATGCTGTCAATTTTGGTCTGGCATTTATACGCGGTGGTATTTAACCCCAGCATTTATCCGTCGAACCCGGCGTGGTTAAATGGCAAGATGCCGGTTGAGATGTATAAGCATGAGCATCCGGCGGATGAAACATCCTGTTTAGAAATTGAACCCAAAGAAGACAACTTCGATTCTACGAAAAAGATTCAATGAATTTAACAAAGCACCGAAGTAGTATTTGAGTTAACTCGGCTTGGAGTATATTCGAAATGGCTTTTTTGAAATGGTTTGGCGCATCTTTAATAATATTTAGCTGCACTGGCAATCTGTTCGCGCAATCTGTGGATGATTGCATGATGTGCCATGAAGATAAAGACCTTACAAAAAAACGCGGCCGCGAAAAAATCTCATTATTTGTAGATTTAAAGGTTTTCTCCAAATCAGTCCATGGCGAATTTGAATGTACCGACTGCCATGAGGACCTCTCCGGCTTTGAAGACTTCCCGCATGAAAAAAAACTCAAGCCTGTAGATTGCGGTATCTGCCATGACGAAATCGCTGAAACGTATAACGGAAGCCTTCATGGAAAGGCAGTCTCAAGGGGCGTGAAGCTTGCGCCGAAATGTTCGGAATGCCATGGCAAGCATGACATTTTCCCCACAGATTCTCCGCAATCGCCTGTTTCGAGGTTTAATATTCCGTATTTATGCGGTTCATGCCATAAAGAAGGCACCGAGGTTACAAGCAGATATGATATCCCGCAGGACAGCATATTAAGCCACTATTCTCAAAGTATTCATGGAGAGGGCTTATTTAAGAAAGGCTTGACGGTTACGGCGGTATGTTCCGATTGCCATACTGCTCACAATGTACTTCCCCATACAGACAAGAACTCATCGATTTACAAGGATAATGTTTCAGCAACATGCCGGAAATGCCACGGCCAAATTGAGCAGGTTCACAAAAAAGTAATTAGGGGTGAATTATGGGAGAAAGAACCGCATAAAATACCGATTTGTATTGATTGCCACGCCCCCCATACAGCCAGAAAAATTTATTATGAATTGGGAATGTCCGATCGCGATTGCCTTGAATGCCATGCCAAAAAAGATATCGTAATGGAGAGGGACGCAAAAGAGATTTCGCTTTTTATCGATAGCATCGACCTGAACAGCTCAATTCACAGGAAAGTGGCCTGCGCTCAATGCCATGTCGGCGTCAGCCCGTCGACAAAAAGACCGTGTGAGACAATTAAAACGAAAGTGGATTGTTCTATATGCCACGCCGAGGTTGTAACAACATACGCCACAAGCACGCATGGAAAGCTGGCTGACAGGGGCGATCCCAATGCTCCATCGTGCCTTGATTGCCACGGCAAACATGACATTAGGGGCCATAGAGATTCGAAATCGAAAACATACCCGACAAACGTTCCGGTTCTTTGCGGGCAATGCCATAAAGAGGGGAGTCAGGCAGCCGCTCGATACACAGGAACACAACACGATATCCTAAAAAACTATGTGATGAGCATTCACGGGAAGGGATTGCTTGAAAGCGGCCTCGTGGTAACCGCAATGTGCACGGACTGCCATACCGCGCACCACGTCCTTCCGGAGGTCGACCCGGAATCAAGCGTTAACAGGGATAATATCGCTCATACATGCGCCAATTGCCATAACGGCATTTACGAAAAGTATGTTAAAAGCATACATTACAGCGAAGAAGAATATGATCCGAACAGGCCGCTCCCCATGTGCAATGACTGCCATTCCTCTCACACCATCGAAAGGACCGATAAGGATGATTTCAAGCTGAGCATTATCCGCCAGTGCGGCCAGTGCCACCAGGATGTTACGGAATCATATTTTGATACTTTTCATGGCAAGGTATCAAAACTCGGATACACGGCCGCGGCGAAATGCTACGACTGCCACGGTTCGCATGACGTGCTCCCGACCTGGAACCCCAAATCGAGCCTCTCGAGGCAAAACATCGTTGCGACATGCGGAAAATGCCATAAATCCTCACATCGCCAATTTGCCGGGTATCTTACGCACGCGACACACCATAACAAAGATAAATATCCCATCCTTTATTATACGTTTTGGTTTATGACAATCTTGCTTCTTACAACTTTTGGCGTTTTCGGCGCGCACACGCTTCTTTGGGTTCCCAGATCGCTGAAGGAGCGCAGAAAATATAAAAATCTGCCCCACAAGCCAAATGAAAAAGAATACCTAAGGTTTCCGCGCATTCATCGCAAGCTTCACATTCTCGTGATAATCAGTTTTCTTGGTTTGGCCATTACCGGAATGACTTTGAAATTTTCATATATATGGTGGGCAAAAGCAATTTCAGATTTACTGGGAGGGTTTGAATCGGCAGGTTATATACATCGTTTCTGCGCCGCGATAACTTTCTTCTATTTCGGCGCTCACGCGGTCTTTCTGTATAGGGAAAAAAGACGAAGAAAAATTACATGGAGAAAATTTATATTTAATAAAAACTCTATGGTTCCTAATTTAAACGATTTAAAAGAAGCCGTCCAAACTCTCAAATGGTTTATCGGCATGGGGAAGAGGCCGGATTATGGGATGTGGACTTATTGGGAAAAATTCGATTATTTCGCGGTCTTTTGGGGCGTCGCGATTATTGGCAGCACAGGCCTGATATTATGGTTTCCGGAGTTCTTCACATATTTCCTTCCGGGATGGATCATAAATATCGCTACCATAATTCACAGCGATGAGGCGCTGCTGGCTGTCGGTTTCATATTCACCGTGCATTTCTTTAATACTCATTTCAGGCCTGATAAATTCCCGATGGATACGGTAATTTTCACCGGGCGTGTTCCGTTGGAGGAGCTAAAACTTGATCGTCCGAAAGAATACAAAGAGTTGGTCGAATCCGGAGAGCTGGAAAACAAAATGGTCAGCCCATTGCCTGCGGTTGTCGTTCGGGGCTTTAAGATATTCGGATGGATAGCGCTTACTACCGGAATAATATTGGTTATTTTAATTATCTGGGCCGAAATATTCGGATATCGTTAAGTTAGAAATATAAAAATGTTTCATTAATAACGGGCGGCACCCGCCTGTTATTTTTTGGCGTAAATAAAATCAATGGGAAAATTGTTAGACCGATAATATAATAATGGCAGATATACAATTCGAATCGCCCGTAAAAAATATTTTGACATTTGAGGTTGAAGACGGCTTTCATGCGGAATACCCCCAAATTGAGCCGGCGGATATAAAATCAAGAATTATTCCAATCCTGCTTCATCTTCTCGATCTTTTGGATAGCCAAAAAGCCAGGGCAACCTTTTTCGTAATAGGGTCGGTGGCATCAAGATTTCCGGAAATCGTTGCGCTTTTGGATGCACGCGGGCATGAAGCCGCCAGCCACGGTTTTTCGCATTGCGATATCAGAAATATGGAATTCAATAAATTCCATTCCGAGGCTTTACGCTCTAAGGAAATCCTTGAGAAAATTCTGGGGAAACCAATCCTGGGACACAAAGGGGCATGTGATTTTCTGGAAAAAGATCATATTGATATTTTTCGCGGCTTGGCAAAAATTGGTTTCAAATATGATTGCAGCTCGAGGGCCGGAAGCTTTGTTGGCAAATCAATTGAGCCATTTCCAGTCAATTTTAAAAGCGGGGAATCCCTGATTCTAATACCGCAATCAGCCATAAAGAAATGGGCTATTTCCCTGTATTTCGGCGAAAAATTAAGATTATATCCGATGTGGGCTTTAAAGCGGGCGATTTACGAGCTTAACCGAGCTGAACTTCCCGCGATGCTTAATTTGAAACTCTGGGAACTGGACAAACACCAGAACCGCTCCGCTTACTCCGATTATATTCAATATGGCCGTTATGGAAACCTCAATACTTTGGAGGAAAAACTGGCAAAGCTTCTGGATATGTTTGAATTCACCACCTGCGCGGAGGTTTTGGGGCTGGACAGTAACAGTAATATAATTTGATGCTTTAATATAAAAGTCGATAGCCTGTTGTTTCGGGAGCCGCGGCCCCCGAAACAGAATCATTCTCTTTATTAAGCCGAAACTTCAACAATCAATTAAAACTCATATTCAAGCCCGAATACCGGCAAAAGCCCCCATGATTGGAACACTTCCTGCTCGTTTTTAAGCTCGTTCCAGATATATCCCGCTACATTTTCGCGGTCGTAAATATTCCAGACGCTTAAAAACACTATCAGGTTCGAGCCCTTGAAATTAAATCGTCTATCTACCCGCAGGTTCAAAGAATGATACGCCGGCTTGCGCTCTCCCATGACTTTGCTGTCATCAAGAATGCCCTTATATTGCGACCTGGAAGAGTCGGCATCAAACGGCGTATAAGGCGCGCCTGCCGCGAAAAGAAAGCGCACGCCGTATTCCCATTTATTATTCGGTTTGTACCCGCCTTCAATGGTAAACATTACTCTGTTATCAAACGACCTGTCGCGCCAGACGCCGTTGAAATCTTCATAGCGAGAACGAGAGTAAGATCCGCTTATCAGGCCATAAAGTTTTTGTTTCAGCTTTTTTTGTATCAGAAGTTCAACTCCTCTGGCGTACGCTTTGCCGGAACCTGTAAGTTGCTGATGTCCGAAAAAAAGGCCGGAGCTAATAATCTCGTCTATCAGGAAAAGCTCTGGCTGAGTGGGATCCATAGGGAATTTGGAATACTCTTTATCGTAAACCTCAAGAGTAAGGCGAGTATTTTCTGCCAGGAGATGATCGACCCCGACTATGAAATGCGTGGCCTCAAGGTCTTTCAGGTTTTTGCTCTCGGGGTTCTGGGACAAAAGAAAAAGCGGCAGGTTCTGGCGGAAAACGCCGGTCGCGCCATTTATGGAAGTATTATCTGTCAACTGATATGACACTGAAAACCGCGGCGAGAAATGTTTGTTTTCGTTAAATGAGAAATAATCAAATCTCGCTCCCGGCGTTAATGTTAATTTGGGAATCGGCATCCAGCTATAACTTAAGAATGCTCCGTATTTTTGCGCGCTGATTTTATCGTCCACCATCAGAGCAGGAGTTGTATTCCCGAACGGGTCTTTGTACTCGTCAAATACGTAATCGTAATCCATCGCTATTTTCTTAATGTCGAAACCGAACTCCGCTTCGTTCGAGGAGTTAAAGCGGTAAAAGTTTATGTTTCTGATTTTAAATTCCTGCTCAAGCGATTTATTGTCCATAAGCCTGCTACTGTCTCGCGTTGAGAAAAACATGCTTTTGTAGTCCGCGAAATTATGTGATACAGATGTGTTTGAAAAACCGTTTTTGCCCCAAAGGTACCGCCAGTTTATCCCCGTTATGTTTTCAACAATATCGGATTGCCCATAAAAATTGACCAAATCCTCTATCGATTTTTCAAGCTCAAAATTAATATAATCAACGCCGAGGATTTCTAAAACTGTAATTTTGTGGTTTGGCGAAAGGTCGTATACAAATTTGCCCTGGTAATCGCTGTATTTCGGCACGCTGCCCACTTCGCCGATGGCGTCAATAAGCAAATCCAGAAAACTGCGCCTTACCGAAAACAGCCATGATCCCTTTCCTCCATTTACAGGACCTTCAGCCGCAAGGCCAAACCCTGCGAAATTCATGTCAAGCTGGCCGTCGAATTCATCGCGGTTACCCTCTCTGAAAGATAACTCCATAACCGACGACAGCTTGTCTCCATACGACGATGAGAACCCCCCCGCGTGAAAATTGACATCATCGATAAAATCTACATTCAAAAGCCCGATAGGGCCTCCCGATGATCCCTGGACCGGGTAGTGATTAATATTACGAATTTCTATATTGTCGATATAAAAGCTGTTCTCCGCGGGGCTTCCTCCCCGTACGATCAGGCTGTTATCGGAATCGTTGATCTTGGAAATACTGGGAAGACCGTTGATAATTCTGCTGACATCGCCGGCGCTTCCCGCGGCCCGCCTGATTTCCTCGCCGGTGTAGTTGACCGAGCTTGTCGGCTGCTTTTCCTCAATTTGGAAAAAACCGCCCGTTACGACAACCTTATCTACAGTTACGGGAGATTCATTGAGCTCCGCCCGTAGAAAGACTATTCTCTTCGGCTTCACTATAACGTCGGTCCTGGTGAGCGGATCATACCCGATACATGAAAATTTCACATTGTAGCTTCCAATAGGGACATTATTAATAGTGAAATTACCCTCAATGTCCGTGTTCGCTCCCAATTTTGTGCCTACGACAAATACGGATACTCCGGGGATGGGCGATTCGGTTTTAACATCAAAAGCGCGGCCTTTTATTGTCCCAAGCTTGGGCTCCTGGCTGAAGCCGTTTATAGTTGTAATAACAATAAACGCGAGGATAAAAGTTATCGCAGACACGGTTTTGGCAATCATTTTCAATCTCCTTTTATATATGCGGTTTATTCTTTTATTTTTTGAAACGTTGCCCCAATAACATCTGAACCAGCATCAAGTAATGTTTTTGTTATAAACTCTTTGCTGTTACTCTTAATAACACCCGTATTAATCAGGGTGGCCAGTCCGAGAGTAAAAATCCACATTTTGTGCAAAAGCTCATTCCGATGGTGGTCAGGCATTTTCACAAACCGAGGGTCTTTTTTCATTTCATTGGCTAAGGTTGCTAAAAACCGATTGATAATATCCCGAAATTCATCGCCCTCCAGAAAGATAGCCTTGAAAAGCTGGCGTTCATCCCTGG
This sequence comes from uncultured Ignavibacteria bacterium, assembly GCA_964556975.1. GTDB lineage: Bacteria > Zixibacteria > MSB-5A5 > UBA10806 > UBA10806. The sequence continues at coordinate 5,470 of CAZKYQ010000048.1, read as the reverse complement.
CGAATAAGGCGATCCCGGCCCCCATATTCAGGAAAACCCTATCGGTGTGCTTTTTTCGGGTATATTCAAACAATCGTTCAACTCCCTTTCTTATTGCAGCCTCCCGAAGTTTCTCCATTGATTCAAAATGGCTATATACCGGCGCGACTGAAGATTTTAGCTTTTGGGCCACATTTCTTGCCGTAACCGATTGCAAGTCTTTCTCTTGTATGATTGAGAATGCGGCCTTGATAACATCATCTTTGGTAAAAACTGTTTTTGGCGGACTCATTTTTCTTCTCCCATTTATCCTAACGACCGTTATATTACGCATGTTATATAAAGAGGTTTCATTTTTTTGCAAATTAAAAGCGAGAAATTGGATTATGCGTATTTGTTGCAGTTTGAAACGCTGAGCCGGGACTTTTCTAATAGGAATATCAAATAATTAAAGTCAACGGCTTAATCAACTTTTAGGATTTACCGATATTACATACATGTGGATAAAATCATTATTTAAGAACAACGCGATATTTGTGATTCTGTTTTTTGTTGTGATATTGCTTTTTAGTTTTCATCCCGTCGAGGGTAATTCAGGATCATCTTCCAGTATCGAAACGCTTTCATCCGATTAGTGTCATTTTATAATGCCATAAGTCGAAGTTAAGGAAGCCAATTTATTAACTCCGGTTCGGAACCTATCTATTAACCAATAAGTTATCCCATATATCAATGTTGATCGTTTTCGAGGCAATTTAGTAAAACTGTTTTTATTGTATGATTGAGGAAGCTATGGAAAACCCAAAGATTGACAACAAAAAGCCTAAAGCCTTGTCGCTTGAACCTGGCACATATTTTTGGTGTAAATGCGGGAAATCGGAAAATCAGCCATTTTGTGACGGTTCTCATAAAGATACCGATATTACCCCTTTGAAATTCGATATTGTCGAAGAGAGAACGCGGTCTTACTGCAATTGTAAGCAGACCAGTCTCCCGCCTTATTGTGATGGAAGCCATAAAAAATTATAAAGAGATTCACAACTTATATTGGAGGAAATTAAAATGTTAAAACGTGCAGTCGCTTTTGCCTCAATAGTTGTAATGTTATCGTCGGTAGCATACGCTGATACGTGGGACATAGATAAAGCACATTCAACGGTAGGATTTTCGGTTAGGCACCTTGTCATAACCAAGGTTCTTGGGGAATTCAACGAATTCGCGGGGCAGGTAGAATTCGACGGCAAAAATGTCGAGAGCGGGTCGGTCAGTATTACGATTCAAATGACGTCCATAGATACAGATAATCAGAAGCGCGATAACCATCTTAAAGGCCCTGACTTTTTCAATGCGGAAGAATATCCGGAAATGACTTTCAAGTCGAAAAAAGTGATAAAGGGAAATGATGCCAGCTTTAAGATAATCGGCGACTTGACGATGAAGGGCGTTTCCAAAGAGGTAGCCTTAGACGCCGAATTCAACGGATCGTTGACAGACCCGTGGGGCAACACAAGAGCCGGGTTTTCTGCAACAACTACAATAAATCGCCAGGATTTCGACATGAAATGGAATAAGGCCTTGGAAGCCGGCGGTTTAATGGTAGGCAACGAGGTTACAATAATCCTCGAATTAGAACTTGTTAAAGTGAAATAACTTGTTACGCTGAGATTTTCGCATAGAGACGAATCTTGTCAGATGGTCATATTATGGGATCGCCAAAACAAGATAAGTTTGAGCATGATCGCAAAATTTGTATTCATTCTCCAGTGACCAAATAAAATATGGTGAAGTTTGGCCCATTGATATATATAATATGCCTGTTTAACGGAGGCGAGCGGGAGAAAGATGATCGATAAAATTTTTAAGAACACGTCTGCGGGCAATTTTTTTGCCGGTATTTATCAATATCTTCTATTTCTGGGCTTGACTTTCAAATCGGCCTGTAGCGGGCCATATTATTTCAAAGAGATCGGCGAACAGCTTTTCCAGATTGGCTACAGATCGCTCTCGATTGTCACTCTAACCGGGATTTTCACCGGCATGGTCATAGCCTTTCAGTCCGGCATGGAGATGGCAAGATTCGGGGCCAAATCTTATATAGGCACCGTTGTGGCGTTGTCCCTGGTGCGCGAGCTTGGCCCCGTGCTTACCGCCCTTGTAGTCGCGGGGCGCGTTGGGGCGGGAATTACCGCTGAATTAGGTTCGATGAAAGTAACCGACCAGATCGATGCCATGCGCGCGATGGCGGCAGACCCATTTAAAAAACTGGTCATAACAAGGATTGTGGCGCTTTTAATAATGTTGCCAATACTTGTGGCGGTAGCCGATGCCCTGGGACTTTTCGGGGGCATGATCATAGCGACAACAAACCTGAACGTAGGCTATGAACTTTACAAATCAACCGTACTGAGCGCTCTCGTTACACAAGACCTTGTTTCCGGAATGATAAAGCCAATCGTATTCGCGGCTTTGATCGGAACAATAGGCTGTTATCTTGGAATGAACACAACCGGCGGCACCAAAGGCGTCGGCAGCGCGACAACTCTTTCCGTTGTTTTATCTTCGATAGCTATTTTTATATTTGATTTTATTTTAACCAAAATATTCTTTTTACTGGGCCATTCTCTATGATAAAAACCATAAATTTATGCAAAAACTTCGGCGAAAAGGTCGTCCTGAAGGACCTTTCCATCGAGTTTGATAAAGGGAAAACGACAGTCGTTCTCGGCCGTTCCGGCACCGGTAAAAGCGTTCTGCTCAAGCTGATCCTGCGGCTTTTGCCTATCGACTCGGGCGAAGTACATATCGACGACGTCAATACTACCGATTTAAAAGAGCATCAGATGATGGCAGTCAGGAAGAAAATGGGAATGCTGTTCCAGGGTTCCGCGCTTTTCGATTCCATGACAGTTTATGAAAATGTCGCGTTTGCGCTTAGGGAGCATACAAGGCTATCCGAAAATAAAATCCGGGAAGTCGTGCGGGAAAAGCTGAAGTTTGTTGAAATGTCCGGTACGGAAGAGCTAATACCATCCGAGCTTTCAGGCGGAATGCAGAAAAGGATAGCTCTCGCCAGATCTATGGCCAGCAATCCCGATTATATATTTTTCGATGAGCCGACAACCGGACTCGACCCTATAACCGCGCAAACAATAAATGAACTGATAAAAAGAGTTCAGGAGCATACGGGAAGCACGGTAGTTGTCGTAACTCACGATCTTGAAAGCGCTTTTTATGTGGCGCAGAAAATTGTCCTGTTAAAAGAAGGTGAAAAGCATTTTGAAGGCACGCCTGTTGACTTTCAAAATAGCAATCAAGAATTTGTTGTAGAATTTAGGTCAGGGGGAAAGGAAGGCAAATAAAATGAAAGATAACATGTCAAAAGCGATAAAGGTCGGATTTCTGGCCGTTATAGGATTTGCGATTATATTTATGGCGTTTTTTGCGGTTGGCGATCAGGAGGGTTTATTTACCAGCAAATGCGACCTTCTTGCTCGGTTTAAAAATGTTGAAGGTTTGACAGTCGGCGCCCCCGTAAGGCTGGGGGGTGTAAAAGTCGGGTCGGTAAAAGAAATCAGATTTTCGGCGGATAGAACTAATAAAACGATTGTTGTGGCGATGTCTATCGATCATAAAGGCTTTGCGAGAATCGGAAAAGATTCACAGGCGCGGCTTGGCAGCATGGGGCTTCTCGGCGACAGGACTGTGGATATAACATTGGGCACCCCCGAATCGGAGAAATGCACGCCGGGGGATTTCGTGACCACAATCGAGGCTTACCAAATCAACGATTTGATTTCCGAAAGCGGCGATATTATGACTGACGCGAAACTTACAGTGGGCGACGCAAGAGAAATAGCATGGAAACTCAACCGCGGAGAGGGCACGTTCGCCCGTTTTATCAACGATCCAAGAATGTATACCAACCTTGATTCCCTGCTCGTTCTCTGGACAAATATCACCAATAGAATTCGCACCGGCAAGGGCTCTATGGCGGAATTTATCAACGATCCGGAAGTTTACAAAGAACTCACGCGCCTTACAAAAGAGTCCGCCGATTTTATGGCCGCGGTAAACGAGGGCAAGGGCTCTTTGGGCAAAATGGCCGCTCAGGAGGGGCTATATGATCATACAGACAGTTTGTTGATTTCGCTTAATAAAATGCTTGAAAGAATTAATTCGGGGGAAGGCACGCTGGGCCAAATAGCTTCTAACGCCGAGCTTTATCAAAAATTATTATCGACCCTGGAATCATTGGACAGCCTTATAGTCGATGTCAAAGCCCACCCCAAACGATATGTAAAACTTTCGCTTTTTTAGTTTGAAGCAAGAAAGTATCAGGACTTTCTCAGAGAGACTTTAGAGCTGAGATATTTTAATATCTCATTATCAGAACCAAACCTGTCAATTTTTATACCGGCGAGATCGGCCATTTTCAGGGTTGCCTTTTTCGATTCCTTCCAATCCTTGCCGTTTAACTCATTTAAAAACACAACCTGTTTAATCCCCGATTGAACAATGGCTTTCATACAATCCGAACATGGGAAGACGGTGGCGTATAAACTGCAGCCGGTCAGTTCTCTTTCGGCGTGAAGTATAGCATTGAGTTCGGCGTGAACGACATACAGGTACTTTTCGGGCCGGGTTTGGGGGATTTGATCGTCATCTATATAGCGGGGAAAGCCGTTGAATCCGGAGCTGACAAGTTTTCTGGTTTTATTATCAATTATCACGGCTCCGACTTGCGTACTGGGGTCTTTGGATTTCAATGACGCAACAAGGGCCAGCGTCATGAAATATTCTTCCCAATTCAAAGGTTTTACTGTCAAAAATCCGCCTTGCTTTTAATATTCAATCCATGCCTACGGCGTAATTATAAAAGCAAAGACTATATTAGACAACCTAAAATTCGGGTAAAGGGAAATATATTAAATTGTTAGTGTGCTAATCCCAACGGTTCATGCAATTACGCCTATGCTGTAGGCTTTTGTATGTCGCCACCGGCCATCCCTCGTGATGGAGCTTACGACATCATGAGGGTACAAATCAGGTAGCGTCATGATGTCATTTCATTCCATCACGACGCATAACGGAAATAGAGCAATAAGATTGACCTTGTTTTTGTAATTATTATTGACAATATCTTGTTATCGTTTTATATAGATAGCCAGAATGAGATACGCATAATACAGGTAATGTCGCCAATGGTATTTGGAGCAGAATAGCATGGGTACAATAAATAGAAGAATAGTCATAGTCTTACATGGCCTGATTTATGATAGATCAGTATTATTTAAACATTGTAGCGAATTGCGATATTCCTTAAGGAGTCCATTCCTTCAGATAGGGGACTATATTGGTGGGGACTAAGATGAAAAAATACTATTATTGTTTCGTAATACTATTGATAATAAATCCCCTTTCAGTTGCTGATATAAACCAAGATATATTTCAATCTATTTCGGATAATGATTTATCACTCGTTAAATCATAT
>CAZKYQ010000047.1:0-16277 GCA_964556975.1 uncultured Ignavibacteria bacterium | reverse complement strand
ATATCAACAGCGTTCCCCCGGAGGATTCCGCCCGCTACCTTCGCGAGACAAGCACTGAGGGTTAACATTACCTAAAAAATAACATCGTCATTGCGAGGAGTCCCGCTTTTGCGGAACGACGAAGCAATCTCATATTGGCAGTGGCTGGCGGACGTCCTCGTCTGCCAGCATAATTGTTGGCACACCGGGAGGTACGCCAACCACAAATCTTCAAAGCCCGTAACTTATTATAAAACAATAGGATGGCAGGGGGCTTCGCTTGAAATCTAAAGTCGATTTTAAGGATAATTTTGGTTTAGGAAAATTGACATTTTCTATTATATTTATGCAGACGACTTTGATTGTAGCAATAGGAGTTAAGGCACAATATCTTCATTAAATACAATTGAAAAGGGCAAAAACTAATAATAAAGGATAGCTTTTGGGAATATTTTGTTAATTTAAAGGGTATAGTAGATGGAAAGGCCGGGCGCCCTCTTAGGGTCCCGCCTTTGGCGGGATTCCGGCACGGAAAATATCGCAGAAAGTTGAAAACGATGAAAACACTAATTGTTTTAACATCATTGATTTTTTACTCGATATCTATGGCTCAAGATAACTGGCAGTTTGTTGACGAAACGGATCAAAGATTACCGGACATTGTTACGCTAGCGGATAAAATGTCAATAGGTGATGTAGATAATGATGATGATCTTGATATTGTCATAGGATGTAGCGAGGTCCCCTGGCCCTATATTCCAGGATATGAGCAAATATTCATAAACGATGGAAGCGGCCTTTTCACTCAAGAAAACTCGCTTAGGTTACCGCTTATAAATGATGCGACAGCGACAGTTTTGTTGTTAGACATAGACAGAGACCAAGATCTTGACCTATTTGTCGGCAATTCCGTCCAAGATTATAGTTATTTGGCAATTAATGATGGTATAGGTAATTTCAGCCTTGACACCGGTAGATTACCATTAATATTCGGCACGCATCAAGGAGTAGCTTTTGGGGATATAGATAATGACGGAGATTTGGATATTTACGTTTCGATCAATTTCCATTCAGATATTTTACTGATAAATGACGGCTTGGGATATTTCACATCCGAGATCGGTCGAATTCCAGAAATTGATATGGGGTCTGTAACAGTAAAGATGTCCGATTTTGATGGGGATCTTGACCTTGATATTCTTCTTATTAATTATGGGCAAGCCCCCATAATACTTATAAACGATGGGCAAGGTTTCTTTGCGGATGATACTCAGGGTAGGTTGGAAACGAGCTACGGGCTTTTCGGCGGCGTTAATGACATTGACAATGATGGTGATATGGATGTTTTGATTATACCTCATCGAAACTGCATGGTATTCGTGAACAACGGTTTGGGTTATTTCGCAGATCAGTCTGAACAGCGGTTCCCTTCTATAAACAGTGCCAGCGCAGGAGACGTGTTAACATTTGCTGACGTTGATAATGATGGCGACGACGATATAGGTCTTGGCTATAATGGGTATTCGATAGATTATTTACTTCTAAATGATGGTAATGGCTTTTACGAGAACCAAACGGAATTGAGGATGCCTGATAGTATCCGTAGTACTCGCGATGCTGTGTTGGCTGATTTTGATGGCGATGAGGTCATTGATTTTTTTAGGGTTGGTGACGCCGTCAGCCACAATAGCATATATATAAACAACCTGATCTCTCCCGATTCAATAGCTCCTGTTTTTCAAAATGTCGAAGTCCTTAGTAGCATCGAAAATTATCCCGGTCCGTATGCAATACGCTGTTTTGTTAAAGACGGAATATCGCCTGAAGAGCACCATCTGACTGTAACTCTTCACTATTCATCCGATTCTCTCACCTATGCAGGGGCTCAGATGATGTATTCAGGAGGTTTTATGTTTCGAGGGGAGCTTCCGGAAATCGATAGCGGAGTCACGGTTTATTATTATTTTACGGCTTCAGATCATATTTACAATAATTCATCATCTCCTGGCCTGGCGCCGAATGAGGTATATTCGTTTATGTATCTGCCCAATCAAACAGGAATCGATAATCATCAGGATATTGAACTACCAGACGAATTAAGACTTACTGCCTACCCAAATCCATTTAACTCGTCATTAACTCTGAACATTACTGGATTGAAAGGAGGTGATACGCAATTAGGCATTTACAACATTTCAGGAAAACTAATAAATACACTAGCCGTAAAGGAGGGAAAGACAATCTGGGACGCCGTAGATAACACTGGACGAAGAGTATCTTCTGGGATTTACTTCGCCAGGGTTGAGACGCCCCAAACCATTGAAATCAAAAAACTTCTCTTTTTAAGATAAATCTTTATTATAAAAATGTAGGTTGGGAGCTTGCTCCCAACAACAGGTTGCGGGTAGCAAGCTACCCGCCTACAAATAAGTATCGTTATTCCCGCGCAAGCTGTACTCCCCTATCTTGCCCCCCCCAATAATCGCCATCGCTAAAATTGACTTTGAAAATCTATATTGTTATTATTCCCTCACAATGGATATTATCGAGCGGGTATTAAAAACAATCGAAAATCACGAGCTTCTCAAAAAAGGCGATTCGGTGCTGGTAGCGCTTTCCGGCGGACCGGATTCTGTGGCGCTTTTGCATCTGCTTCTAAATATTCAAGAGAAATACAATCTCAAACTCGCCGCTATCCATCTCGACCACTCTATCAGAGCGGGATCGCCGAAAGATCGGCAGTTCTGCCACGGGCTTTGCAAAGATTTAAAGGTGAAGCTTTACTCCCGCCGGATGGATGTTGAAAAGCTGGCAAAAACGGGCAAAATGACTATTGAGGAGGCCGGACGAAAGGCCCGCTATGATTATTTTCAATCCATAAGCTCCAAATACGGTTTTCGTAAAATCGCCACCGGCCACACAATGGATGATAACGCCGAGACTGTTCTTTTCAATATCATTCGCGGATCAGGGCTGAAAGGGCTTTCAGGAATCCCAGTCAAACGAGGAAATATAATCAGGCCCTTGATAGATATTGGAAAACCGGAGCTAATTAAGTGGCTGGCTGGTAAAAAGGTCAAATTTATAACCGACTCGACTAATCGGTCATTAAGATATTCCCGGAATAAAGTACGGCGGAAAATAATCCCGGAAATCGAGCGGGTTAACCCTGAATTTGTCAAATCCCTCGCGCGGCTGTCTAAGAATATTTCGGAAGATATTGAATTAATCGATTCAATAACTGTATTAGCATACGATGACGCACTTCTGAGTCAAGGTAACAGTAAAATAGTCCTTGATTTACAGAAACTTGAAAAGTATGATACAAGTCTGGGGAAAAAAGCGGTTGCCGAGGCTTTTTACAGGCTGACCGGGGCTAAGATGAGCCCGTCATTTGAACTGCTATCCCGCGCGAATGAGACAATAAAGGGCAGAAGCGGGGCGAAATCCCCTCTGGGAAAAGGGGTCTGGATAGAGAAATCACAGGGCAAAATATCCGTGTTCAAACAGCCCAAAATGGCGTATGAAAGCGGGGCAACGCCGCTTTTAATTCCAGGAACTACCGAAATGCCCGGCATGAATTGGATAATGAAAACAAAACTTTTGAAAAAGAGCGAGATAAAAACATTAATTACGAAACCTTTTACGGCTTTACTTGATAATAAGAAAGTGATTGAGCCGATGATCAGGCTTTGGCAGGAGGGAGACCGAATCAAACCGTTTGGCATGAAAGGTACAAAGCTGATTTCCGACCTGTTTGTTGATAAAAAGGTCCCGACATTTGCCAGAAAAGAGGTCCCTTTGGTATTGTCGAAAGATAAGGTCGCATGGGTAGGCGGTGTAGCGATTTCAGACGATTTCAAAGTCGGGCCGTTAACGAAGGAAGTATTGAGAATTGAATTATGCAGGTTTTAATTTCTAAAGATGAAATAGAGGCGAAAGTCAAAACTCTTGGCAAAAAGATAGCTTTGGATTATGGCGACAAGAATCCCGTGTTTATCGGCATTTTGAAAGGTAGTTTTATTTTCATGGCCGATTTAGTACGGGCAATGGAAATTGAATGCGAAATTGATTTTATGGGCGTTTCATCTTATGGCGATTCAAGGAAAGGCTCCGGGATTGTCAGGCTTATCAAAGACGTCAAAATTAATATTAACGAGCGGCATGTTATTATTGTCGAGGATATAATCGATAGCGGATTGACCGCGAATTATATTAAAAAATACCTGCAGCTAAGGCGGCCGAAATCAATAGAATTTGCCGCTTTGCTGGATAAAAGAAAAGCTCGAAAAATCGATATTGATATTAAGTACATAGGGTTTGAAATACCTGAAGTTTTTGTTATTGGATATGGCCTGGATTACGGCGAACGTTACAGGCATTTACCATACATTGCGAAGGAATAAGAAATGATGAATTTTTTTAGCGGAAATAAACCAGACGATAATCAAAAAAACCAGCAGAGCGAAAGGAAAAAAGAGCCGCCCAAAGGCCCTCCGCCAGAAGGAGGCGGCCCCGGAATGAACTGGCAGAAGACTGTCAAAACCATGGGATTTTGGGCCATTATCGTTTTGCTCTCGTTCTGGGCTTTCAACTATTATTTTGGCCCCGGCCATGATAGAGTCGAGATTTCATATACTGAGCTTCGAAATCAAATCGAAACGGGCAATGTCAGGAAAGTCACTTTTGAAGACCGAAAAGTCAGCGGCGAATTTAACTCGGAATTTACAAAGATTGTTCGCGGACAGGAGATAACAGCGAGCAAGTTTCACAGCATGATACCCTTTACCGGCGACGAAGAGCTTTTAAAGCTCATGAGAGATAAAGGGGTCCTTATCGAGGCCAGAGGCGGTTCGAATTGGGGCAGCCTGTTGACCTATTCACTTCCCTGGTTATTCTTGATTTTCTTCTGGTTTTTTATGATTCGGCAGATGCAGGGCGGCGGGGCTAAAGGTATTTTCTCCTTCGGGAAATCAAAAGCAAAACTGTTGTCCGGTTCGAGGCCTAAGACGACTTTTGCCGACGTAGCGGGCTGTGATGAAGCCAAGCAGGAGCTTCAGGAAATAATCGAATTTTTGACTGATCCCGGCAAGTTTCAGAAGCTCGGCGGAAAAATCCCCAAGGGCGCTTTGCTTTTAGGCTCTCCCGGTACGGGGAAGACCCTTTTGGCCAGAGCAGTTGCGGGCGAAGCCAAGGTGCCGTTTTTCTCCATGTCCGGCTCTGATTTTGTCGAGATGTTTGTCGGGGTTGGCGCGTCAAGGGTCCGCGATCTGTTTGAGCAGGGTAAAAGCAACGCTCCATGCATAATCTTTATTGATGAAATTGACGCGGTGGGAAGGCACCGCGGCGCCGGACTTGGAGGCGGCCATGACGAACGCGAGCAAACGTTAAACCAGCTTCTTGTTGAAATGGACGGATTTGAATCCAATGAAGGCGTTATACTTCTCGCCGCGACGAACCGTCCCGACGTTCTTGATCCCGCGTTGCTTCGTCCTGGCAGATTCGACCGTCAGATTGTAGTCGATCAACCGGACATTAAGGGCCGCGAAGGTATTTTAAAAGTACACGCCAAAAAGATAAAATTAGATGATGACGTTGATTTGAGAATTGTAGCCAGAGGTACTCCCGGTATGTCCGGTGCCGATCTTGCCAACCTTGTTAATGAGGCCGCGCTGCTTGCCGCCCGTAAAGATCATTCCGCCGTAAAAATGTTTGATTTTGAGGAAGCCAAGGATAAAGTCATGATGGGTACCGAGCGAAGGTCACTTGTGATTACGCCGGAAGAGAAAAAAACAACTGCATACCATGAAGCCGGCCATGCCCTTGTCGCCAAATTAATTCCGGGGTCCGATCCTGTCCATAAGGTCACGATAATTCCGCGCGGAATGGCACTTGGATTGACCCATTATCTGCCGCTTGATGAACGCCATACGCTGGCGAAACAGTATTTGGAAACAAGGCTGGTTCACATGATGGGCGGCAGGGTTGCCGAAAAGTTAAAATTTGATCATCTCACAACCGGCGCCGGCAATGATCTCCAGCAGGCGACAACCCTCGCCAGGAAAATGGTTTGTGATTGGGGGATGTCCGAAATAATCGGGCCGCTTTCGTTCGGCAGCAAAGATGATGAAATTTTTATAGGGAGAGATTTCGGTAAAAAGAGAGATTTTTCAGAGGAAACTGCCCGAGAGATAGATTCGGAAATTAAGCGAATAGTAATTGAAGCCGAGCAAAGGGCGACCGAGCTCCTGAAAAAGAATTCCGCGAAGCTTAAACTTCTGGCGGAGGCCCTTCTTGAAAGAGAAATACTCGACGGAAATGAAATTGACGAGATATTGAAAGTAAAGCAGGATAAAAAAGCGCCAGAGGAAATAAATAAACAGCCCGATCCTGATGAGGCTGAAAAAGATGGATAAAAAAACGATTGCCAAAGGGATCAATCTTGTTCTGGATGGGCTTGGCCTTGATCGGACACAGGAAGGTTTGAAGGATACATCAAAACGCGTGGCTGATTTTTACGCCGATTTTTTTTCAGGTATTGACAAAAACCCAAGAGAGGCATTAAAGCTTTATCATGCCGAAAACAGCGATGAGCTGATAATCGCCAAGGACATTTCATTTTACTCCATGTGCGAACATCATCTTCTCCCGTTTTTCGGATGCGTACATCTTGCTTACATTCCCAAGAACAATTCAGTCATAGGTTTTTCACGATTGATTAGGGTGATAGAACTGATTTCACGACGGCCGCAAATACAGGAAAGAATGACGACTGAAATTGCGGACACCCTTTACGAAACGCTTGAACCGAAAGGCGTGCTTGTTATTGTTGAGGCCGAACAGTTGTGTCTTTCTATGAGAGGATTGCGCCAGCCTGGAATTAAAACGATAAGTTCCGCTATTAGAGGAGCATTGAAGAAAGACGCTACGCGGGAAGAAGCATTGATGCTGATAAAATCAATGTGATCCGTTATCGGAGAGAATATTGAAAATAAATATTAAAGGTTTGGGGGAAAGGCCGCTGATAATGGGCGTTTTGAATGTAACTCCCGATTCCTTTTCAGACGGCGGCAGATTTATAAACGCCGAAGAAGCTCTTAATCACGCGTTTTCTCTTGTAGAATCGGGAGCGGACATTATTGATATTGGAGGCGAGTCATCCAGGCCGGGCGCGGAAAGCGTTTCCGCGGATGAAGAGTTAAAAAGGATAATTCCAGTCATAAAGAAACTTGCTAAAAAAACGAAAATTCCAATTTCAATAGATACCGTAAAATCGGAAGTCGCCAAAAGGGCATTCGACTTCGGGGCGGCGATCCTGAATGATATTTCAGCGTTGAGGATGGATGAAAAACTGACCGCCTTGGCCGCGAAATATAATGCGCATGTTGTTTTGATGCACATGCGCGGAACTCCCGCGGATATGCAAACCGATACCGAATACAATAATTTAATTGGCGAGATTTCCGAATTTCTTAACAATGCCGCATTGAAAGCGGTTGAAGGCGGCATATCAAAGGACAAGATTATTATTGATCCCGGTTTAGGATTCGGGAAATCGTCTGAAAGCAATTATATTATTCTTAAAAACCTTGATAAATTCAAAGAAATGGGATATCCTGTATTGGTGGGAGCGTCCAGAAAGTCGTTTATTGGGAAAGCTCTTGAGCTTGAAGTTGATCAGAGGCTTGAAGGATCAATCGCGGCGGCGTGCTATGCAGTTTTAAATGGCGCCGATATTATCAGGGTCCATGATGTTCAGGAGACCAAAAGAGCAATCACGATTATTGAAAAAATTGCCATGGCGGAAAAGGCATGACATTATTTGAACTCGATTTTTTAAATGTAACCCTGATTGATTTAATTGATATAATTATAGTTTCGTATTTTTTCTATAAGATTATGCTCTTTTTGAAAGAAGCGCGGTCTGCCCAGCTTACAATTGTCTTATTTATAATTTTATCTGTGGGTTTTCTGGCGTTCTGGTTCGATCTGAATATGGTCAAGTGGATTTTTTCCAACGTCTTTGTCGCTGGCGTGATAATAATGGCGGTAATTTTCCAACCGGAGTTGCGGGGCGCGTTATTGAAATTGGCGCAAAGCAGGTTTGTGCGATATATCATCCGGCCTGAATCAGGAGGAACGTCATCGGAAATTATAACGGCCGTCTCAAAATTATCGGACATGCATTATGGGGCGCTGATAGTGCTTGAAAGAAATGTCAAATTGAAAAATGTACTCGAATCCGGAAAGCCGCTGAATTCACATGTAACTCATGAATTATTACAAACAATATTTACTCCATATACTCCTCTTCACGATGGGGCCGTAGTTATCAGGGGTAATTTGGCCCTCGCCGCCAGTTGTACGCTGCCGCTTTCACAAAATCCGGCCTATCATCGTCTTCATGGCATGCGCCATAAGGCTGGTGTCGGCGTTACCGAGGATTCCGACGCTATTGTAATAATTGTCTCAGAGGAGACAGGCCAAATATCCTATGCCTCCGACGGTAATCTTCATAGAGATGTAACTCAACAAGAGTTGGAAAAAATACTGTCTGAATATTTCGTTCAGGGAAAATAGAAATTGTTTGTCGACTATGCTGAAATTGAGACAGTCGCCGGCAGCGGCGGCGATGGGGCTGTCAGTTTCCATCGCGAGAAATTCATGCCCAAAGGCGGGCCGGACGGAGGAGATGGCGGCAATGGGGGAGACCTGTATGTTCGCGCTTCAAGTAATCTTTCAACTCTTTTAGATTTCCGTTACAAGAAGAAATTTAATGCCGCCAACGGTCAAAGAGGCGGAAGAAATAACAGGACCGGTGAAAGCGGCAAGCCTCTTTATATAGATCTTCCCGCGGGGACCGTTATTACGGACGTCAAAACAGGGAAAATCCTCGCCGATTTAACTTTGGAAGGCAAAGAAGTTCTTTTAGCAAAGGGCGGAAAAGGCGGCAGGGGAAACACTCGTTTTAAATCTTCCGTCAACCGCGCCCCAAAACATGCCGAGAAGGGTATTCCGGGCGAATGGCTGAAAGTGTCTCTTGAATTGAAAAGCATCGCCGATGTCGGGTTAGTCGGTTTTCCAAATGCCGGTAAATCCACTCTCTTATCGAGGCTTTCGGCGGCGCACCCTAAAATCGCTGATTATCCCTTCACAACAAAAGTGCCGAACCTCGGCATTGTTCCATTGAAAAATTATCAAAGTTTCATAATGGCTGATATACCCGGTTTAATAGAGGGGGCGCATGCCGGAAAAGGGATGGGCATACAGTTTCTTCGCCACATCCAAAGAACGAGAATCCTGGTCTATCTAATCGATATGGCATCGGAAAATCCCAGCAATGATTTGGAGGTATTAAGAAAAGAAATGGAATCTTTCGATCCGAAGCTCGTAAAAAAACCGTCCTTAACGGTGATTAATAAAATAGATCTTTCCGAACAGCGGCCAGTAGAATTAGACGATTTTAAACCAACGGGAAATTCGATTTGTTATATATCAGCGGCTACCGGTGAAAACATTGATGATTTTTTAAATAGGCTTTCTTTGCTGCTTTATGCGGATGAATAATGAAAACAGAGCCATCTGGGCGCTATCTTCGATTCAAGGCCTTGGATTTACCCGGATTAGGATATTGATCGGGCTGTTCGGTACGGCAGAAAAAATCTTTGAACAGCCGGTAGAATTGTTAACCGAATCCGATTCAATAAGCATGGCTATGGCCAAAAAAATCAAAAGCTTGAAGAAATGGGAAATGTTTGAAAAAGAGTATGCCGATTCGATCCCGGACGGTTCGGAATTCGTATCATTATCTGATGATAAATACCCTTTCAAATTGAAAAACATCCCGGACCCGCCGCCTTTTTTTTACTATAAAGGCAGCCTCGATATTTTGAAAAAACCATGTCTTGCCATTGTCGGTTCAAGGACACCGACCGATTATGGCCTGCGGGTTACCGAAAAAATGGCAAGCGTTTTGGCGGTCTCGGGTGTTACAATCATTTCAGGATTGGCGTATGGAATTGATGCTTCAGCTCACGAAGCGGCCATAAAATCAGGGGGAGGAACTGTCGCCGTATTTGGAAGTGGTCTGGATATAATCACTCCAGCCATACATAGAAAACTTGCGAGAGATATCTGTACGAAAGGATGTTTGATTTCTGAATTTCCGAAAGGTACAGAGCCGACTCCATATAATTTCCCGGTTCGGAACAGGATTATCTCCGGTCTGGCCGATGGCGTATTGGTAGTCGAAGCGATGGAAAGATCCGGCGCGCTGATAACGGCAAATCTGGCATTGGAACAAGGGCGGGATGTTCTGGCTGTACCGGGCAATATTGACAGCAAACTCAGCGCTGGGCCGAATAATTTATTAAAACAAGGAGCGATTCCTGTTTCGTCCGCGCGGGATGTTTTCGATAATTTCGGCTGGCACAAACCTGAAGGCCAGTCGAAACAGGCAATTGATAAATCGAGTCTAAAATCGGACGAGAAAAAAATTTATGAATACCTTTCGGTTAAGCCGGTTCATCTGGATGAAATTATCAGAAAATCCGGCCTTGGCCACGGCAAAACCGCTGATGCCATATTGAACCTGGAACTAAAGGGTTTTATAATTCGTAAACCTGGTAACTATTTGGTTGTATCCTGATGGTTGAAATTGAAGTCACAATAACAAACAAACTGGGCTTGCATGCCCGCCCTGCGGCGAAACTGGTTCAGGTAGCATCGAAATTTGTCTCGGATATTATGTTGAAAAAGGAAAACCTCGAGGTAAACGCGAAAAGCATTATGGGCGTTATGATGCTTGCGGCGGAGATGGGATCGAGGTTGATTATTAGGGCTGACGGCCCCGACGAGAAGAAGGCTGCCAAAGCGGTCGCGGATGTGTTTGAATTAAGATTCGGAGAAGAGTAGTTTTGACCAATAAAAAAGAGAAAAGATATTACGGTATACCCGCATCGCCCGGGATCATTATCGGCTCTATAAAATCGCTTTCCCTGGAAGCAACGTTTGTTAACAGAGAGGAAATATCCAATCCTGATGATGAGATCAAGACTTTCAGGACTGCCATAGAGACAGTAAAAAAGAACCTCCAGAAAACTGCCGATAAAATTTCCGAAAGGCTCGGGCCGGAATTCGCCAGGATCATCGAGGCGCAGGCGATGATAGCCGATGATCCAGTTAGGAATTCCAGCATAGAAAAAAGGATTGTCGCCGAAAAATTATCTGCTGAATATATCTATTATGATGAAGCCGCTAAAGTAATTAAACAACTTGGCAATTCCAATGACGCGTATCTTCGCGAAAGAACACAGGATATTGAATCGGTAACGGCAAAACTTATAAGCAGGATGAAAGGCGAGAAACAAACCACATTGAAAGGTTTGAAAGGCGCTACAATTGTAATAGCTCGGTATATTCATCCGGGCGATATTTTAGCGCTGTCTATTAAACGCAACCTCGGGTTTGCCACGAGTATCGGCGGGCCGACTTCACATTTATCTCTAATAGCAAAATCGCTTTCTGTTCCAGCGGTAATCGGGTTGGGAGACATCGCCGAAAAACTAGAGTCCGGGGCAAAAGTTATTTTGGATGGTTATAAAGGAATTCTCATTGAAAATCCAACCGCGGCGACCCGAAAATGGTATCGGGATATAAAACAATCTGAAGTCCATTTAAAACGGCAATTGAGCCAGCTAAAATCCAAACAGGCAATTACAAAAGACGGCCGGGAAGTGGAAATCATGGCCAATATAGAACTTCCCAACGAAGTACCCAAAGTGATAGCCGCAGGAGCTTCGGGCATAGGACTATACAGAACCGAATATCTATTTTTAACGCGGCCGGATTTTCCCTCGTTTGAGGAACAGTACAAAGCTTATTCGTCGATTTTGCGCAAAATGGGCAAACGTCCGGTTGTAATCAGGACCTTCGATCTCGGCGGAGATAAATTCCCCGGAGCGGTCGCAAAGAAGTTTGAGCTGAACCCATTTTTGGGATGGCGGGCAATAAGGGTCTGTCTTGCCCGGCCTGAAATTTTCAAAATTCAGCTTAAAGCGCTCTTAAAGGCCTCGAGGTTTGGCAATCTTTCTATTATGATACCAATGATTTCCAACTACGATGAATTAACAGCGGTCCGAAAAATCTATAAGGAATGCAAAGAAGAATTAATTAAGGGAAAATGCAGGTTTAAAAAAGATATGCCTCTTGGGATTATGTTGGAAATACCATCGGCTGTTATTATTGCTAATATCCTCGCGAAAAAATCAGATTTTTTTTCTATCGGAACTAACGATTTGATACAGTATACGGTGGCAGTCGACCGGGGAAATGAATTGTTATCTGATCTTTATCAAAGTTTTCATCCTTCGGTCTTAAAGTTAATCAAGATGTCAGTTGAAGCCGCTCACGATGCCGGATTAAGCATTAGCGTCTGCGGCGAGATGGCAGCCAACCCGCTGGGGGCCGTCTTATTGACCGGCATGGGCGCTGATACGCTCTCGGTCAGTTTTCAATCAGTGGGAATAATAAAGAAGATAATACGATCATTGGATTTTAAAACGGCCCAGAGAATAGCCAATAGAGCAATTGATTTAGCAAGTGATAGCGAAATAATTTCCTATGTTGAAAACGAAATAAATCGTAATTTCCCTGAGTTGGAACCCATATTGCGTTTTACGAGGAGAAACTCAAATGGCTGATATCGTAGAATTGAAAAAAAAACATGATTCGCAAAATCTCTATGATATGATTGGCTCTATGCCTGAGCAATTGAAGGAGGGAGTGTCAATTGGGATGGGTGCTGATTTAATGAGCCATGAATCGGAAGTTTTCAACTCGCTTGTTGTTGCCGGGATGGGGGGATCGGCGATCGCCGGCGATTTAATAAAAAGTTTGCTGATTTCAAAATTCCGGATACCGTTTTTCGTTCAAAGGCATTATCGGCTTCCCGGTTTCGCAAATAAAAACAGTCTGGTTATATGCTCCTCATATTCAGGAAATACGGAGGAAACTTTATCCGCTTATGACGACGCGGTTGCCGCCGGAGCAAGAATAATTGTCATAACAACAGGCGGTAAAATCGCGATTAAGGCGGCTCAGAATCAAACTCCTGTGATAATTATACCGGAAGGCCTGCCGCCTCGCGCTGCACTGGGTTATTCCATAGCAACGCTATTAACTATTTTGTGGCGATTAGGTTATAGCGCTTTCGCCGATCAGCAAATTCTTGAAGCCGCCGCCGCGTTAAAGGACAGGCTTCCTCGTTACAGCCCTGAATCTGATAATAATCCCGCGCTTGAGTTGGCTCACAAGATTCATGGAAAGATTCCTGTTATATATGCCGGACAGGACAGCCTTGACTCTGTCGCGACCCGGTTTAAAGGTCAAATATGCGAAAATGCCGAATGCCTGGCGTTTAGCAATCAATTGCCCGAATTTAACCATAACGAGCTGGTAGGCTGGGGCCATTTGTTTGGCCTTGAGGGAAAAATAATCGCCATTATGTTGCGGGATGTTTCCGATCATGAGAGAATAAAAAAAAGGTTCGATATTGTATCAGCATATCTCAAAGATAAAGGGCATGAAGTTATAGAGCTAACTACCGAGGACGGCGGCAGGTTTGCCAGAATATTTCTTATGATACAACTTGTCGATTATTGCAGTTATTACCTGGCGCTCTTAAATGGCGTCGATCCTTATACAATAACCGCGATAGATTATTTGAAAGAAGAACTATCAAAATAAAATCGAGGTTGAAATGAAAGCGATAATACCGGTCGCGGGCATAGGGTCCCGTTTAAGGCCTCATACTCATACCGCTCCCAAGGCGCTTCTGCATGTGGCGGGGAAGCCGATACTCGGACATATTCTCGACGAGGTTCTCGCGTTTGGCATAAGAGATGTTGTCTTTGTAATAGGATTTCTTGGTGAAAAAATTATGGAATATGTTAAAAATAATTATGATATCAAGGCGAGTTTTATTACCCAAAAGGAATTAAAAGGGCTTGGTTGGGCGATATACCTGACGCGCGAACATATCACCGAAGAGCCTGTCCTGATAATCCTCGGGGACACGATTTTCGAGACGGACCTGAATCTTATGCTTAACGGCGAATATGATTCAATTGGCACGAAAATTGTCGATGATCCCAGGCGGTTCGGAATAGCCGAAACCGACGGCACTTTTATAACATCGTTAATCGAGAAACCTGATAAGCCCGCGTCAAACCAGGCGTTGATGGGCATCTATTATATAAAATCAACAGGACTGTTTTCCAAATGCCTCAATGAAATGGTCGAAAAGCAGATAACGACAAGGGGCGAATACCAGCTGACCGATGTCCTTGCCTTGATGCTTAAACAGGGCTGCAAAATCAAGACTCATAATGTCGAGGGATGGTTTGATTGCGGAAAACCGCAGGCCATGCTTGATACTAACCGATATCTGCTTTCACAAATTAAATCGCTTGACTCCAGAGAGGGGAATATTCTAATCCAACCGGTATATATTTCTCCGTCGGCTTCATTGGAGAATTCAATAATCGGCCCCAACGTATCGGTGGGCGATAACGCCCGCATAATAAGATCCATTGTAAAAGATTCGATAATTTCCGAGTCCGCCGAAGTTGTGGATTGCCTGTTGGAATCATCGCTAATTGGCAATAACTCGATTATATCGGGGCAATTCAAAACCGCCAACCTTGGCGACTCATCGGAGATTAAGTATTAGGCTGTAGGGCGGTGGGACTCTCCAAATCCTGTCTTTTGGGCTATAGACAGTATTCAGAGGCCAGTAAGGGACGTTTGCCCATCAGTCTGATGATGATAAAAAAGGCCACCGGAAGGCAGCCTTTTCAAATCTTAGCTTGAGTAATATTCCTAACTATTAATATGAACGGTTTTTCTTTTTCTTATTATCGCTATTGTACCGGATGCCAACAGCAATAACCCCATAATGAGCATCCCCCATTCCGAAAGTGTAGGTATAGATTCTGTGGAGCAACTGTATATAGCGCAATCCTCACCCTGATGCCAGCTTCCGCCAAATGAGAGACAAGTTGCTTCCGTGAAGTTTCCGACACAATTACCATCAACGCAACATGCTCCAACATTTGGATTATTGCAATTGAAGGTAGCGCAATCTTCACCAATATACCATGTTCCTAAAAAGGCATTCTCGCAGAAAAATTGTTCCATGTTTCCCATACAGGAGGCACCCACACAGCAAGCCCCCGCGCAATCTGTAATATCCGCGCAAGTTAGGCCGGGGTACCATTGCCCTCCGAGATTTGTACAATAACTTTCAGTTACTCCTTCTGTACAATTTGAGCCGTTGCTGCAGCACGCTCCAACTTCTTGAACAGGGCATTGAAAAGTAGTGCAGTCCTCACCAATATACCAATCACCGGGAAACAAATTGCAAGTCTCAAGAGTGGTCGTTAGGCAGTTTGTTCCTACACAACACGCTCCAGAATCAGGCACAGGGCAAGGAGGACTATCTGAGCAATTCATTCCTTGATCCCATGAGGTACCTCCCTGATCGAAGCATTCAATTCTGTCGAAATTATCAACGCAAGTTCCATCTAAACAGCATCTGCCTAAACCGGGATATTCTATTATATCTATCTCATAACTGCCACAATTAAGATACCCTTCCACATCTATGTAATAGGTACCTGGCGCAAATGTTTCGATAATCCGTGCTCCGGATCCGCCGTTACAACCACTATAGCCAGAATTAATACGCCATTCGGTGCCAGGTCCAGTACAGCAATCTGTTTGAAAAATAGCAATGGTCGGGCTAAAACCAGATACACATATTGATATGTCAAGCATTGTTGTCGTAGTGATATCCAGTTGATAGATGACATCTTGTACATCATTTCCAGAGATATTGCATGTGTTTGTAAAATCGCATGTATTTTGGGTGTCAAAATACGGGATTGACGAAATGAGAAAAGGATCAGAGCAAGTATCACCAATTACAAGAGTTACAGGAATATCAACCTGTTTTATAGAATTTGATTGTAATTCATTTTCATCTAAATTGTTGTTTTCTGCATTAGCAGCCGCGAATATTGTTAGAGATGCAATTGTTGCAAGAAAATATGTAGTAATTTTCATTTCTATTTTTTCCTTTCTATTTTTTCCTTTCGATGTTCCTAAAACAACAAAATGAGCCAAAATCATAAAGCCTTTTTACTAAATCGATAATTCCTTTCGCGGTTTTAATGTTGAATGCATAATCTCAAAACATCTAGTCTCTTGGTTATCAGTATTCTAAAATATTATCTAGG
>CAZKYQ010000046.1:0-16335 GCA_964556975.1 uncultured Ignavibacteria bacterium | reverse complement strand
TAATATAATCAAAACACAAATTAAAGATACAAGGTTGGGGGTTTATCCCCCAACGCGTTGCATTCAATTCACCATTTGACACTCCATAACGAAATATCTATAATAGCCGAAACCCAAAATAGCGAAAGGGACCTGTTTGCAAATCTACGAGCTTCTTGGCGTCGGCTTGGTAATCCTCCTCGGAATGCTGGGATGAAAATTATCCCATAAAATCAAAATCCCCAAGGTTACCGGCTATATGCTTACCGGTCTCTTGATCGGGCCTTCCGTAATCGGCCTTATTTCAGCCGAAACTCTCGAATCGATAACAATGGTAAATGATATCGCGCTGGGATTGATACTGTTCGCCATCGGCGGGGAGATCGAGTTCAATCATCTCAAAGGGATGGGTCTGAAAGTGCTCTATATCGCGCTGGCCGAAAGTTTCGGGGCGTTCATACTGGTATTCCTGGTGTCGTTGGGGATTTCCGGCAATGTCGGCTTGAGCGTCCTGCTCGGCTCCATCAGCATGGCTACAGCGCCCGGTGTAACGCTTCTGGTCATGAGGGAATACAGCGCCAGGGGACCTTTAACCGATATGCTCCTGGCCATAATCGCCATGAACAATGTAATCTGTCTGATAGTCTTCAGGCTGTTTTTCGCCTCCTACTCTCTTTTCGCCGGCGAGGCTTTTCTTTCGGTCGTAATAACTCTCTTTAAAGAGCTGATATTGGCCTCGATGATCGGAATCGCCGTCGCCGCCATGATCAGTTGGTGGGAGCAGAAAATCGACGATCTATCGGAACTTTTGCTTGTTATTGTTGCCGGGCTTTTGATCGGAATTGGAGCCGCGAGAACCATCGGTATATCTTATCTCATGGTTTGTCTTATCATCGGCGCTATTACCAACAATATATCGATGATGCACCGGCTGGTTTACGCTGAACTAAGACAAACGGAGATGCCGTTTTATATCGCCTTTTTCGTGCTGTCCGGCGCCTCGCTTCACGTGGACGCTCTCGCTCACCTGGGTATTCTCGGAATCGCTTATGTATTGATGAGGCCGCTGGGTAAATTCGTGGGATCGTATATTACCGGAAGAATCGTAAAAGCGGAACCTGTTATAGTCAATAACCTCGGTATGGCTTTGCTTCCCCAGGCGGGAGTCGCCATCGGGTTAGCGCTATCATTAACTGAAATCCATCCGGAATTGGGCCAGAGCATAAGCGTGATTATATTGTCGTCGGTTATAGTTTATGAAGCGCTGGGTCCATTCTTAACCAAAATAGCGCTGGGCAGGGCGAAAGAAATTTATCTGCAGGAATAGCCCATAACCAATTACGTTCTAAACAGTTAAGCACTCACGGTGTCTGACATTTCCATATTATTATTTGACTTTATTAAATCATATAACCATATTCCCGGCATGGATTTCTGGTCAAAAAAATTGTTCGATCATTAATTTTCACCCGCGCGGTTTTTGGGCCGTTAGATTTATTTCACGAAACAGATAATAGATTCAGATGAAAATAAACTTTTAAGGATAGAGGTACCAATGAAAAGAAAAAAAATATTAATAATGGGCGCGGCAGGAAGAGATTTTCACAATTTCAACTGCCTTTACCGCGATAAAAATGAATACGAAGTCGTAGCTTTTACGGCTACTCAGATTCCGGATATCGACGGACGCAAATACCCGGCGAAACTTGCTGGGAAGCTCTACCCCAAGGGCATTCCTATTTACGATGAAGACCAGCTGGCTATGCTTATTGCCAAGCATAAGATCGATGAAGTTATCTTTTCCTACTCCGATGTTCCATATAACTATGTCATGTCGAAGGCCGCATTGGTCAACGCTTGCGGTGCGCATTTCACCCTTGTAGGCGGTATCCCGACAATGCTCAAAAACAGCAAGCCGGTTATCGCCATCTGCGCGGTAAGGACCGGTTCAGGAAAATCGCAAACCACTCGAACCGTATGCGAAGCTCTTAAGGAAATGGGACTGAAGGCCGCCGTGGTTCGTCATCCCATGCCTTACGGCGACCTGACCAAACAGATCTGCCAGCGCTTCGCGAAACTTAGCGATCTTGACAAACACAAATGCACAATAGAAGAGCGCGAAGAGTATGAACCGCATATTGAACGCGGCCAGGTGCTTTACGCGGGAGTAGATTACGGCGTTATTCTCGAAAACGCCTCCGCCGAGGCAGACGTTGTTGTCTGGGATGGCGGAAACAACGATATGTCTTTTTTCCTGCCCGATCTTTTAATAACCGTTGTTGATCCGCATCGTCCGGGACATGAAAGATCTTACTATCCCGGAGAAACAAATGTGCTTCTCGCGGACGTTATTGTGATAAACAAAATTGATACGGCGTCCAATGGGGATATCCAGGCTGTGAGGGACTCAATCCGAGATCTTAACCCCGAGGCAACGGTAATAGACGCGGCCTCACCGATTGTTGTTGACGATCCGGATAAAATCAGGGGTAAAAGAGTGCTGGTGGTTGAGGACGGCCCTACATTGACTCATGGTGAGATGAAGTACGGCGCGGGCATTGTCGCGGCTGAGAAATACGGCGCGGCGGAGATAGTTGATCCAAGGCCCTATACGGTAGCCTCAATAACCGCGACTTACGAAAAATATCCCGGAATTGGCACATTACTTCCTGCTATGGGGTATGGCGATAAACAGGTAAAAGACTTGGAGAAGACAATCAACGCCGTAAAATGCGATTCTGTCATTATCGGCACTCCGATTAATCTCGCTAAGCTGATAAAAATCAATAAGCCTGCCGCGCGAGTCAGTTATGATCTTCAGGAAATTGGAACTCCAAGTATAGCCGATGTCCTAAAAGAACTGTTCAACCAGCCGACAAAGAAGAAAAAGGGCAAATAAACCGATTTTAATCTAACGCGGGAACTTATTATGGCCGGTAAGGATTTGAAAAAAAACGACAGCGCGAAGCGGGCAGTGATTGCTTTTGGCGGCAACGCTATCTCTAATCGCGATAAGGAAGATACGATAAAAAACCAGTTTTTAAATACGTATTCCAGCCTCAAGCCGATTGTTGAATTGATAAAAAACGGATATCAGTTGGCTTTGACACATGGCAATGGCCCGCAGGTGGGCAACGCTCTCCTGCGGGTGGAACTTGCCCGGGGTAAAGCGCCAATACTTCCTCTTTATATTTGTGACGCCGACCTGCAAGGCGGAATGGGTTTTATGATTTCCCAATGCTTGCTCAACCGTCTAAAGGCGGAAAATATTGAAAGAGAAGTCGCCACAGTCGTTTCGCAGGTATTAGTTGACGAAAACGATCCGGCGTTTAGTAAGCCCGCGAAATTCATAGGCCAGTTTTATGATAAGGACAAAGCCGAAAAACTCAAGATCGAGATGGGCTGGGACGATGTCGCGCAGTTTCCCGGAGACGACCGTTGGCGAAGAGTCGTACCCTCGCCAAGACCTATCTCTATGATAGAAAAAGCTACTATTAAAAAACTGGTGCATAGCGGCACGATTGTTATTGCCGGCGGCGGGGGAGGAATACCTGTCATCCAAAAAGACGGCAAGCTGACGGGTGTCGATGCTGTTATAGACAAGGATTACGCCGCGGCGGTGATGGCGCGCGATATCGAGGCAGAGCTTTTAATCATTCTGACAGATGTTGAACAGGTCTTTATTAATTATGGCAAACCGAATCAAACTCCGCTTAAAAATGTTTCTCTTGGTGAAATAAAAAAATACCTAGAGGAAGGCCATTTCCCGTATGGTTCGATGGGGCCTAAAATGCATGCGGCTGTAAAATTCCTTGAAAATGGCGGCAAGAAAGTGATTATTACATCATTGGAAAAAGGTTTTGAGGCTGTTGTGGGGAATGCAGGCACTAATATAATTTCTTAGTTAGTAATTTTTCAAAAATACGATGTTTACATCATTAAATCCCAATCTGACAAACAAAATAAATTCATCAGGTAAACTCTACGAGGTTGGCGGTTCTGTTCGTGATTCGCTGATTGACTCGTCTATAGAAATAAAAGACCGCGATTTTCTGGTTACCGGTATTCCTTACGACAAACTGACGGTTATATTACGAAAATTCGGGCGGGTCGACTTAGTGGGTAAGTCGTTTGGGGTTATCAAATTTACCGAAAGAGGCGCAAAAGATACGATTGATATAGCAATTCCCAGAAAAGAAATGTCGACCGGCACAGCCCACAAGGATTTCGATGTAGATTATGATCCCGACTTGCCGGTTGAAGTTGACTTAAAACGACGCGATTTCACTATGAATGCCATCGCGCGGGCTGTGCCATCGGAAGAGATTATCGATCCCTATGATGGAAGAGAGGATATCAGGAAAAAGCTGATTCGGATTGTTTTTCCAGATTCAATCGCCGAAGACCCGTTGCGAATTTTACGGGGCGCCCAGTTCGCGGCCAGGTTTGAATTTAAAATTGAAACTGAGACTCTGCAAAAGATGAAAGACGGCGCCGGATTGATCGAAACGGTGTCGCTGGAACGAATCGCCGAAGAGTTGAACAAGTTGCTTCTCAAGGCCGATAAACCGTCGATTGGATTCCGATATCTCCTTGAAATCGGAGTTCTGGAGCTAATTATGCCATATTTGGCCAGATGCGCGGGAGTCGAACAGCCCGGAGGGTATCATCGCTGGGATGTTTTTGATCATACAATGGTTTGCGTAGACAATGCGCCTAAAAAGCTCAATGTCAGGCTGGCCTGCTTGTTCCATGATATTGGAAAACCCGGCACAAAAGAGCTTATTGATGGCGGGGCGACTTTTTATGGCCATGACCTTCTGGCAGCAAAAATGACTACAAAGACTATGCGAAAGCTTAAATACCCCAATGAGTTAACAGACCGCGTGAAAACGCTTGTTTCAAAACATATGTTCAGCGATAGGTCCGGTGATAAGGGAATTCGGCGGCTGATAAAAGCTGTTGGCGTTGATCTAATTTATGATCTTCTTGACCTCCGGCGCGCTGATATCACAGCTCAAGGCATGGGGCAGGACCCGGCGGAAGTCGATGAGTTTGAGGCAAGGGTAACCGCTGAGATCGAAAAAAAGTCGCCTTTTGGCATAAAAGACCTCGCCATTAATGGAGATGACATTATGAGTGAATTTGAAGTTGAGGAAGGCCCGATTGTGGGCAAGGTCCTGATCGAGTTGCTTGAAATTGTCCTGAATGATCCCGCGGAAAACACGCGCGAAAAATTAATTTCAAAAATATGCGTTTTTTTATCGCAAAACAATTGACAATTGAGAAAATATTCACTTAATACAAGATTAATTTTTGAGAAAACAAGGTCTCAAAAACCGTAAGAGGATTAAGGGAGTAAAGAATGAAAATACATGAATATCAGGCAAAGGAAATTTTTGCCAAATTCGGTATGCCAATCCCCAAAGGCGAGGTAACGGCGTCCCCGGAAGAAGCCCGGCAAATAGCGGTCCGTTATGAAAAAGCCGTGATGGTAAAATCCCAGGTGCATGTCGGCGGAAGAGGGAAAGCCGGAGGGATAAAATATTGTGCTGAACCTGACGACGCCTATTTCGCCGCCGAAGAGATTCTTGGAATGGAAATAAAAGGTTTGCCTGTGAAAAAAGTGCTTGTCGCGGAAGCGCTTGATATCGCCAATGAGGCTTATGTTGGCATAGTTCTCGATCGCGTATCCAAGAAATCGGTGATTATGGTTTCTCCGGCGGGCGGAATAGATATTGAAGATGTGGCGAAAAAAACTCCGGAAAAAATAATGAAATTCGGAGTGGACCCTATCTTGGGCCTTAGAGCTTTTGAAGCCACGCGCCTGGCAATGTTTGTCTATAAAGATTTCAAGCAGGTTCGCCAATGTGTCAATATTATTATGAAACTATATAAAGTTCATATTCAGTGCGATGCTTCGCTCACGGAAATCAATCCGCTGATAGTTGATAATGAGGGAAAACTGATCGCTCTTGACGCGAAAATGAATCTCGACGATAACGCTATGTTTCGCCAGGCAGATCTTGAATCTTTGAGGGACCTTGATGCTGAAGACCCTGATGAGATTGAAGCCAGGAAAGCAGACCTTTCCTTCGTAAAACTCGATGGCAATGTCGGCTGTTGCGTAAATGGAGCCGGTTTGGCTATGGCCACCATGGATCTTGTAAAACATTTTGGCGGGGAGCCCGCGAATTTTCTGGATATCGGTGGATCATCATCGCCGGAAAAAGTTCTGACAGCCATGAAAATCATTCTCGGAGAACCTAAGGTGAAAGTAATTCTCTTTAATATATTCGGAGGCATTACCCGATGTGATGATGTTGCCAATGGGATAGTTAAGGCGGTTGAGTATCTTCATCCAAAAGTGCCGATAGTTGTACGGCTAACAGGCACCAATGAAGCAGAAGCGAGGCAGATATTGAAGGGTATTGGACTTGTCGCGACTTCTTCGATGGAGGAAGCCGTAAAAAAGGCAATAGAGAAAACGGCTTAGGGCTCTGTAATATAAAGATATGAGGTAGAATAATGGCGATTTTTGTAGATAAAAAAACAAAAGTTATTGTGCAGGGCATCACCGGCCGCGACGGTGCTTTTCATACGCGCCAGATGGTTGCCTATGGCACGAGGATTGTCGGCGGCGTTACTCCCGGCAAGGGCGGAACGAAAATGGATAAAATTCCAGTCTTCGATTCAATGCAGGAAGCGGTTGCCGCTACAAAAGCTAATACTTCGATAATCTATGTCCCGCCGCCTTTCGCTATTGACGCGATTTACGAAGCGGCTGACGCCGGAATCGGCTTAATTGTCTGTGTAACCGAAGGCGTACCGACAAACGATATGCTGGGCGTCTATCATTTCTTAAAACAAAGAAATATCAGACTAATCGGGCCTAATTGCCCCGGCGTAATTTCACCCGGATTAACAAAAGTCGGCATTATGCCCGGGCAGATCCATAAAAAAGGAAAAGTCGGTCTTGTTTCACGCTCGGGAACATTGACATACGAAATCGTATACAATTTGACTATGGCCGGACTTGGGCAATCAACTTGCATGGGGATCGGAGGCGATCCGATAATAGGCACTAATTTTATTGATTGCCTTGAGGCTTTTGAGAACGATCCGGGAACCGAGGCTGTTGTAATGATAGGAGAAATAGGCGGTTCCGACGAAGAAACCGCGGCTGAGTTTATCGGAAAAAATATGAAAAAACCGGTAGTTGGGTTCATTGCGGGCCGTACAGCCCCTTCTGGTAAGAGAATGGGGCACGCCGGAGCCATTATTTCCGGCTCTTCGGGATTGGCCTCGGATAAAGTTGTTGCATTGAATAAAGTTGGCGTTCCAGTAGCGGATATTCCGTCTCAGGTGCCGATATTATTAAAAGAATTATTGGAGGCTTTGAAGAAAAAGAAGCCCCGGAAGAAAACATCGAAAAAGAAAGCTTCGAAAAGGCCGATAAAGAAGACAGCAAAGAAAGCGAAGAAAAAAGCCGTAAAAAAGAAGGCCGTAAAGAAAACAAAAAAGGCAACTAATAAAAAAGTAACGGCAAAGAAAAAGCAGGGCAAGAAAAAAACCGTTGCAAAAAAAAGGAAATAACTCATTAGTACTTTATTTATGAAGAGAAATCAAAATGACTGAGGTTAAAAAAGCCACCACAAAGAAAAGCTGGAATAAACGTCCGGACCCGGTTGTAATATACAAGAAATGGTGCAAGGCATGCTTTGTTTGCGTTGAGATGTGTCCCAAGAAAGTTTTTGATACTGACCGCGACGGATATCCTATTGTTTCCAGAGGGCTTGATTGCACTCAATGTTCCATTTGCTGGCTTCATTGCCCGGAATTCGCTATTACGTCAAATGAAAAGTAACTAATGTCGGCGAGGTGACGATTGTCCGAAGTAAAAACAGAAGAGAAAAAGAAAAAAAGCATTTATAAAGAGAATACGCCTCTTTTAATGCAGGGTAATGAGGCTTGCGCCTGGGGAGCATTAGCCGCTGGGTGTAAATTTTTTGCGGGCTATCCGATTACTCCATCGACCGAAATAGCGGAAATTCTTTCGCGGGAGCTTCCAAAGGTCGGCGGCAGGTTTATTCAGATGGAAGATGAGATAGCGTCTATTGCCACTATCATTGGCGGCTCTATCGGAGGCGTTAAGTCTATGACAGCAACGTCGGGGCCCGGTTATTCTCTTATGCAGGAAAATCTGGGCTATGCGTTTATGGCTGAGGTTCCATGCGTTCTTGTTAACGTACAGCGCGGCGGGCCATCGACGGGCCTGCCGACAAAAGTCGCCCAAGGCGAGGTTATGCAGTCAAAATGGGGACCGCACGGGGATTATTTCCCGATAGTGTTGGTGCCGTCTTCCGTTAAAGAGTGCTTTGATCTCACCGTTAAAGCATTTAATCTTTCTGAAGAGTATAGAATGCCCGTAACGGTCCTTTCCGATGAGGTGCTCGGCCATATGCGGGAAATAGTTACTTTGCCGCCTGTTGAAGAGTTGGGAGTAGTTACAGTTTCAAGACCTTACGAGCCCCCCGAATGGTATAAGCATTTTGAAATAACGCCAGATTTTCGTTCCCCTATGGCTTCATTTGGCGAGGGTTACAGGTTCCATTTGACAGGGCTGGTACATGACGAATATGGATTTCCCACTTCTGATAAGGTGGAGATTACGAGAAAACTTGAAAAGTTAAAGCTTAAAACCCATCGGCATCTTGATGAATTAACGGATGTGCGTCTTGACTTAATGGATGACGCGCATATTATGGTTTTCGCTTATGGCTCCACTGCTCGGGCCGCCCGGCAGGCCATAAGAATGGCTCGCAAGAGGCGATTTAAAGTCGGTATGGTCCAGCCCTTGACCATTTGGCCGTTTCCGGATGATGTTGTTCATGAATATCTTGAGAAAATTGATCTGGTAATTGTGCCCGAGCTAAATCAGGGACAAATAATCGGAGAAATAAAAAGACTTTCCCAAAGGCACACAAGAATAGTAGGCCTAAACAGGATAGACGGAAATCTAATAACGCCAAGTCAGATTGTCGATAAAATTAAAGAGGAGCGACATTAGAGATGGTGCAAGCATCGAATATTACCCATAAATATCTAAGACCGAAGAAGTCATTTCCTAATGTATGGTGTCCCGGATGCGGGATAGGAATTGCTATGGGAGCTTTGATCCGCGCGATAGACGCTCTCGAATTAAATAAGGATGATGTTGCCGTGGTTTCGGGAATTGGATGTACGGCCCGTATTCCTGTTTATCTGGATTTCAACACATTGCATACAACTCATGGGCGCGCTATCGCTTTCGCGACCGGAGTTAAATTGGGAAACCCAAAACTTCATGTTATTGTAATATCAGGAGACGGCGATCTTCTGGCTATTGGAGGAAATCATTTTATACACGCCGCCAGAAGAAATATGGATATAACCTGTATTCTTGTGAATAATTATATTTATGGAATGACCGGGGGACAGTATTCCCCTACTACTCCGTTTTCCAAAAATGCCTCTACGGCTCCTTATGGCATGGTAGAACACTCTTTTAATCCTGCCGATGTGGCCAAATCTTCCGGCGCGTCTTTTGTGGCAAGAGGAACGGTTTATCACGCTTCGCAATTGTCTCGCTTAATGAGCCAGGCAATCGCGCATGAGGGGTTTTCTTTTCTTGAAATAATATCCAATTGCCATACTCAATATGGAAGGCTCAATCGCGAGGGTTCGGCGGTAAAAATGATACAGTGGCAGAAGCAACATGCTGTGCCTGTTTCTACCGCGGCCAAAATGACAAAAGAAGAATTAGAGGGCAAATTTGTAACAGGCCTTTTATATGACGATAATAAGCCGGGATATGTCCATGAATATCAGAAGATAATTGATGGTTTCAAAGAACAGGCATGAAGCTTAACGGAAGAAGTATCTCAAGAAAAGCTTGCTTGATAAAATAAATGCCAATAACCCATGTTGGGATGAGCAAAGTAAAGATGAAAAAAAATAATAATGGCAATAACAGATATGAGGTCCGGCTTTCCGGTTCCGGCGGGCAGGGGCTCGTATTGGCGGGCGTAATTTTGGCCGAAGCACTTGGGATTCACGAGGGGAAAAACGTTGCCCAGACACAGTCGTATGGTCCCGAAGCCAGAGGCGGGGCGTCGAGGTCGGATGTTGTCGTCTCAAACGATGACATTTATTATCCGAAAACAACAGATCTCGATCTTTTACTTTGTCTTACTCAAGAATCTTGCGATGAATATTATAAAGATTTAAAAGAGGATGGCATATTGATTGTCGATTCAGAGCGAGTGAGGCAATTGCCGACACATAAGGCATTTTCTATTCCGTTCATCAGGACAGCAAAAGATAAGGTTGGCACGCCGGTTGTAGCGAATGTTGTTTCTCTCTCGGCGATAGCGGCAATTTCAGGAATATGCACAAGAGAATCGATTGCAAGCGCGGTGCTAAAACGCGCCCCCAGGGGAACAGAAGAAAAAAACAAGCTTGCGTGTGATTTGGGATATGAGCTTGGAATTCAGGCAAGGAAAGACCGGAATGAACGTAAAATCGCTTCTAATTATTAAGCCGGACGCAGTTGAAAGAAACCTGATAGGCAGCATATTATCAAGGCTTGAAGCGGCAAGATTTAAAATTCTGGCCATTAAGATGGTGCGTTTGACCCCGGAAAAAGCCAGGGAGTTTTACGCTGTTCATGAAGGCCGCCCATTTTTGGATGAACTTTGTGAGTTCATGTCTTCCGGTCCTATCGTTCCAATGGTCTTGGAATCGGATGGCGATACAATATCGAAAGTTAGGTCATTTATCGGCGCGACTGACCCCTCAAAGGCGGCGCCAGGGACTATCAGGCACGATTTTGCCATTAGTCTTACGAAAAATTCGGTGCATGCCTCAGACGGTGAAGATACCGCAAAAACCGAAATAGCTTTTTTCTTCTCCTGATTTAAAAGAAAATGCGAATAGATATTCCCTTCGGCGGAGAAATTTTGGATACTGAATTTCCCGACGATACTATTGTTTTGTCAGGAAAAAGCCATCCCGCCCTGCCGGATGATGAAATCAGCGATAAGATAATAAGGGCCTTTAACGTTTATAGAGACCAGTTTAATGGAAAAAAGATTTCCATTGTTGTTAATGATATTACCAGGCGGATCCCAACGGAAAAAATATTGAAAGTCATTCTCGGATTCCTATCAATCGAAAATATCGAAATACTTGCAGCTACTGGCACTCACGACTTGCCGTCAAAAGACGATCTCAAGAATATTTTTGGAGATCTATATGAGAAATTGAAGTCTGTAATTCATTGCCATGATTGTAATGATAAGAAAAATCTGGTCCGACTTGGGGAAACATCGCGCGGAACGCCTGTCGAAATCAACAATAAGTTTTTTGAGGCTGAGGCCATTATTTGTATAAACTCGGTTGAGCCTCACTTTTTCGCGGGCTTTACCGGCGGTAGAAAATCAATTATTCCCGGATTGGCAGGATTGGAAACTGTAATCGCCAACCACAGCCTGGCAAAATCAGAAAAGGCACAAAGCTTGAATCTTGCTGATAATCCGGTTCATTTAGACCTTGAAGAAGCCGTGAACTTAGTATTAAAAGTTCCGGTTTTCTCTATACAGCTTGTAATCTCAAGAAGTCAGAAAATTATAGGGCTTTTTTGCGGAGATATAAGCAGAAGCTTTTACGAAGCCTCAGAAATGGCCAGGGATGCTTATTCGGTGCCGGTTGATAGAAAATTCGATATTGTGTTCGCGATTGGCGAAGCCCCGCTTGATGTGAATTTATATCAGTTGCAGAAGGCGCAGGAACACGGCGCGGAGGCCCTGGCGGACGGCGGAATTTTGATTGTAGTAGGAGCCTGTGAGGAGGGAGTCGGTTCTCCTTATTTTTCGCGATTGGCTGATGATTACCCTACGCCGGAAAGCGCGTTATCCGAAAGAGCTATGAGGGACAAGAGGTTCGGAATTCATAAGCTTGTCAAGACAGCAAGAAGGCTTCAAAAAATAAAAATCCGTTATATTACGAAATTGGATGACAACGTCATTAGAAAAGTGTATTTTGATCCGATAAAAACGCCGCGAAAGGCTTTAAAGGAGGCTCTTGAATATTTCGGCGGCTCCGCCAAAGTAGCGGTTTTGAAGGATGCGTGTTATTTGGTTCCAGTTAGGAATGATGTAAAAGGAGGAATGTGATGAGACCGAAAGTATCGGTAATTGGCGCTGGGCATGTTGGCGAGTGTACCGCGATGTATCTCGCCGAAAAGAATATTTGTGATATTACTGTAATCGACATTGTTGAAGATATGCCGATGGGCAAGGGGCTTGACCTTAGCCAGGCCGGTCCGGTTCATTGTTACGAATCAAAAATAATCGGCTCAAACGATTTTGCGGACCTTAAGGGTTCTGATATTATCGTGCATACCGCCGGGCTTCCGCGCAAACCCGGAATGTCGCGAGAGGACCTGATAAACAGCAATGCGAAAATAATCGGTTCGGTATCCGAAAATATCAAGAAATACGCTCCCAACGCGATCGTGATTATGGTGGCGAACCCGCTTGATATTATGACATATCATTGCTGGAAGATTACCGGATTTGATAATAACAGAGTATTCGGCCAGGCGGGCGTTCTTGATTCAATCAGGTTTCGCGCATTTGTAGCAATGGAACTTGGCGTTTCGGTCAGCGATATTCATGCCATGGTTCTTGGCGGCCATGGCGATACTATGGTTCCGCTCCCTCGCTATACGACCGTTTCAGGCATTCCGATAACGGAGCTCATGCCGGCGGATAGAATAAAGGCCATCTCTGACAGGACCCGCATGGGCGGCGGCGAGATAGTAAAACTTCTTAAAACCGGTTCCGCTTACTATGCTCCGGCTGCCGCATCTGCTGAAATGGTCGATGCTGTTTTGCGCGACCGCAAGCGCGTTATGCCATGCTCGATGTATCTTACCGGTCAGTACGGCATCAAGGACCTTTATATCGGCGTGCCGGTAGTATTAGGTGAAAAAGGCGTTGAAAAAATTCTTGAAATCAAGCTGAACGATGACGAATTAAAATCTCTTCAGGATTCAGCGGCGGCTTATAAGGAAACTTTGAAAATTATCGGATATTAGGGCGATAGTTAGCCGCAAGAAATTAGCGGCTTTGAAACTATCCTTTTTAAGGAAGGTTAATATGGGTAAAACTCTCGCGGAAAAAATATTGGGATCACACGCGGGACATGGCGTTTCCGCAGGGGAAATAGTGATAGCCAAGGTTGATCTTTGTCTTTTTCAGGATGGCACGGGTCCTTTGGCTATTCGGCAACTTGAGAAACTTGGCGTAAGCAAGTTCGCCAATCCTGACAGGGTAGTATTTTTCCTGGACCATTCGGCGCCGTCATCTCGCAAGGAACTTTCTAATGATCATATGTACATTAGAGAGTATGGAAAAAAAATGGGGGCGCATGTTTCGGACGTTGGCAAGGGGATTTGCCATGTTGTGATAAATGAAGATTATGTTGTGCCCGGCGAAATTTTGATCGGTGCTGACAGCCACACTTGCACAGGCGGAGCTTTGGGTTGTTTTTCAACCGGAATGGGTTCGACCGATGTAGGCATTGGGGCGGCATTTGGGAAAACATGGTTTAGGGTACCGGAATCGATTAAGGTCTATATTACCGGTAAATTCCCCCTTGGCGTTTTTCCGAAAGATTTGATTCTACATCTGATTGGATTAATTAGCGCGGACGGCGCTACCTATAAATCTATTGAGTTCTGCGGTCCGGCCATTGATGAAATGGATATGGCATCACGGTTTACACTTTCAAATATGGCGGTTGAGGCCGGCGCCAAGGCCGGTTTAATGGCCTCCGATGAAACTACTCGAAAATATCTCGAATCCAGAGGCCGCGGCGGCAAATGGGTTTCTTTGAAGGCCGATGACGACGCCGTTTATGAAAGAGTAGTTGAAATTGATGTTTCCGATCTTGTTCCTACTGTCAGTTTCCCCCATACAGTTGATAACACTCGCACGATTGATGAGGCTGCCGGCACCAAAATAAACCAGGTATTCCTCGGCACCTGCACGAATTCCCGCGTTGAGGACTGGGAAGTTGTGGCCAAAATCTTAAAGGGAAAACATATTGCTCCTGATATAAGGTTTATTGCCATTCCCGGTTCGGCGGAAGTTTTTAAAGATGTTTTAGAGCGGGGATATTATCAGACCCTCGTAGATTTTGGAGCTGTCATGGTGGCCCCCGGCTGCGGTCCCTGTGTCGGTATTCACGGCGGTATTCTTGGAGATGATGAATCCTGTCTCGCGACTCAAAACAGAAATTTCAAGGGGAGAATGGGCAATCCCAATGGTAAGATTTATCTGGGGTCTCCCGCGACGATTGCCGCGTCTGCCATCGAAGGCGTGATCGCCGACCCTCGCAAATATCGCAAGGAACTGAAATCAATCGGTAAGCCTGAGATTGTCAATACAGTTGCCTTAAAGGCAGTGGCACAATCGGCGCAAAGAACAGTTGAACGCGTGGCGACAGAAACAGCGACAGTCATCGGTCCCAAGGCCAAAGAAGCGTCATCTTCGGTTGAGCGGATTGCGAAAAAGGCTGTCGCCCAGTACGGCCCGAAAGCCAAAAAGGCAGCCGCTGAACTTGAAAAAACATTAACAAAACTCGCTGCCGAGGCTTCAAAAGCTATTAAAGATGCTTTGCATAATAAACAGCCAAAAACTAAAACGGCGCCAAAAAAGAAGACTGCGGTAAAAAAGGCGGTCAAGAAAAAGGCAGTAAAGAAAACCGTAAAGAAGGCCGTTAAAAAAGCCGCTAAGAAAACTAAAACAACAAAACGGGCAAGTAAAAGGTAGGAGGAGATATTATGCTGAAAGGTAAAGCGTGGAAATTTGGCGATGACATCTCGACCGATCATATCGCCCCCGGTCGATACTTCCATCTTCGATCCGATTTGCCGGAACTTGCCAAACATGTGCTCGAGGACGCTGATCAGGAATTCGCGTCAAAGATGTCGGCAGGCGATTTTGTGGTTGGCGGGAGTAATTTCGGTTTGGGGTCATCCCGTGAACATGCGCCGACTATTATTCATCTGGCCGGCGTTTCGGCGGTACTGGCGAAATCATTCGCCCGGATATTTTTCCGCAATTCGATTAATGTCGGCCTGCCTGTTTTGATTTGCGATACGGACCAGATCGACCCTGAAGACGAGATTGAGGTTGACCTTGAAAATGGTACTATCAAGGACTTGACTAATGGCAAGGAGCTGGATTTCAAACCGCTGCCTCCGACGATGATTAAAATTCTCAATGATGGCGGGTTGGTTGCTCATATTCAAAAACATGGCGATTTTAAGTTGGATTGATAAAGACGCGAGGATTTGTTATGCGCCGAAAGTTTTCCGGAATCTTATGGGGATTGGCATTTATTATTATTGGCACCCTAATGATTTGCGATAATCTCGATATCGTCCGCTTTGATCTGGGTGATTTTCTCAGCACATGGTGGCCGTTAGCTTTGATTATTGTTGGAGCAGGCATGATTATCGATAAGAATTCCGGTAAAATTGATAAATGAGATTGGGCGATAATAAATATTTGAACTGAAGATAAACAGGTATTTTGAATTGATGATGTAGAAGGAGATAGTGGTGAAATTTAAGATGATCGATCCCCCAAAAAACGGGAAACCAATAACTATTGTAAATAAAAAATTGAAAGTGCCGGCAAATCCTATTATTCCCGTTATTGAGGGTGACGGGATAGGCCGCGACATAATGAAAGCGACTCGCCGCGTTGTTGATGCCGCTGTCGAAAAAACATATAAGGGCAAAAAGGAAATCGCCTGGTTCGATATTTACGCGGGCGAGGCCGCAATGGATCGGTATGGCGAAGTTTTGCCGAATGATACATTTGCCGCTATCAGGAAATATTTTGTCGCTCTTAAAGGCCCTTTAACTACTCCCGTTGGCGGAGGATATCGTTCGTTAAACGTTACATTAAGAAAGGTCCTTGAACTTTATGCCTGTGTCCGGCCGGTGAGATACTTTAAAGGGGTTCCCTCTCCTGTTAAAAGCCCGGGAAAAATGGATGTTGTGATTTACAGGGAGAATACCGAAGACGTTTACGCCGGCATTGAATGGGCCAAAGGCACAAAAGAGGCAAGAAAAATAATAAGCTTCCTGAATAAAAGCATGAAGGTCAAAGTGAGGGGCGATTCCGGAATTGGAATTAAGCCGATTTCTGTTACAGGCACGAATAGGCTGGTGCGCAAAGCAATCCAGTACGCTATCGCCAACAAGCGTTCTTCGGTAACGCTTGTGCACAAGGGCAA
>CAZKYQ010000045.1:9615-16769 GCA_964556975.1 uncultured Ignavibacteria bacterium | reverse complement strand
CCGCCCGGTTCCTCAATTAGTACGCTTGTCTAAAACCTTTTGCCTGCCTTTCACTTAATTAATAGCGTTATGTTTTTAAATCCACCCATATTATAGGAGGTATGTCCAGTCTTTTCAAGAGAAAGGCCGGACAGCAGTGTGCGGGATTAATTATTAAATCTGAACAGCCAGATATCGCCAAAGGCCGTGTTGTGAAGTTCAAACTGTTTTTCTGATCTCAAAAAAACGATCATTTTATCATCTGAAGAAAACATTGTTAAAAAGTCCTGAAAATTGCCTTGTTGTTTGATCTTGTATATATCTCCCGAACCGAGATCGAAAATCAATATAGACGATTTGTCCCATCCCTGAAGCCCTGATAGATATTTTCCGCTGTTAGAAAATCTCTCGAGGTAACACGAAATCTTGCCAAATGTCAATTGGTGATATTCATTATTTTTATACAGGTAGATTCTCCCTTTGCTTTGTACATTGTCTTCCATCGTTTCAAATGCGAAAATTCTGCTGTCCGGAGAATTTATGCCAAAAGCGCGCTGCTCGTATGCAATCATCGGAAGTTTGGAATGCGCCGTGAAATTAGGAACAAGATATCTATAATCCGATGATAATGAGAAAAGTTCTTTGGTGTATATATTTAATCCAAACGGCTTAACTAACTCCTTTATATCTTTGTCTACTGCCGCCTGCTCATCCGTGGCAAGGAGCCGGCGAAAATATAT
Source organism: uncultured Ignavibacteria bacterium (assembly GCA_964556975.1). Taxonomy (GTDB): domain Bacteria; phylum Zixibacteria; class MSB-5A5; order UBA10806; family UBA10806. Next base: position 16,050 of record CAZKYQ010000045.1, on the reverse strand, counting down.
GATACTGTCGCCAGGCGCGAACATCGGGTAAATGCACCTGCCATCCTGAGTCAATCTCTCCAACTTGCCGATTTCCTCAGCGGGTTTTAACGATTTTTCAAACCGGTCAAATTTATGGATGTCTGTCTTTTCGGCCCCGCATCCCAAAAACAAGATTATTATTATTGAAAAAAAATATTTCATGAAAAATATTATACAGCTTGCGGTTCATTCTGTCAATCAATCACAGTTTCAGATTTTGCTTTCTGATTTGATTTAAGTATTTCTATAAATAATTGTAAATGGATGATTGCCTGATCTCCATTGTACAGAGCCAACCCTGCTTGTAACTTGTTTTCTATTAACAAGATATTTATCTCAAGTCGCCTTCGGGGGCAGGCGAGCAACCCTGCTGTTGGGATGAGACGTTAATTTTGCCTCTTTATGGGGATAAAATTAATGTCAATTGTAAATTTTTACTTGAAAAAAAGGCTGATTTAGGGAATAATATTTTTTTTAATTCGTATAAGATGTTGAGGTTGATAAAATGAGCGAAAAAAGATCAGGACAGAATATTTTGGATTGGATTACTCTTGTCTTGGCAATTGTTTTTTTATTAATGGGCCTATGTATGATTACGGGTTTTTTTATTCCTGAAAAGCTGGCTCTCGCAGTTCGTACCAGGGTAATCATGGGTCTGGTTTTAGTTATATACGGAACGGTCAGGGCCGTGATGATAAGCAAGCGAATGCGTTGGGGGAAAAGGGGTTAAATATTAAGAAAAAATTCTTGACATCGGCGGAGAAAGTTGTAATTTATGGCTTTAATTTCTTATGGGATCTTTTGTTATCGGAGGTTACCCGGTTGTGAAAAAACTTGTGTTGATATTTTTTGTTCTAAACAGTCTGACATTGTGTGCTCTTGGGGGCCCTGCGGATGACGCTATTAAAAGCGCGAAGGCCGCGCTGGATAATGGCGATTTACAGGCGGCGGCGAAAGAAGCAGATGATGGTCTTGCCCTTGACCCTGAAAATTTTAAACTGCTTCGTTTGACCGGAAATATTTATTTTGAGCTTGCTCAATTTGAAAGCGCGTTAGGCTATTATGAAAGGGCGCTGGCCAAAAAGAAAAAAGACGCTAAAACTCTTTACGGGGCCGGGATGGCGGCGCTAAAGATCGAAAAATTCGAGGATGCCGAAGGTTATTTCGAGCGTGGCGTAAAGACCGGGAAAATGAAAGATAAGTTTCTTTATGGTTTGGGTTTCGCGCAAACCGAGCTGGGCAAATACCTCGAAGCCGATTTGAATCTCAGGAAAGCTATTGATAAGAAAAAAAGCGTGGCCGCGTATCATCTGGAGTTAGCCGAAGAAAATTATAGAAACAAGGTATATACTATCGCCATAACTAATTTCGAGAAAGCCATGGAATTGGATTCAACCTATGCAAAGACGATTCCGGATTTACATTATAAGATAGGCGAATCTTATCTGAATTTGCATAATGTCATTAAAGCAATTGAAGAATATAGAAAGGGACTCGCTCTTTTTCCCGACGACATTGTAGCATGGAAAAAACTGGCCAGGATTTGCGAGGCATCCGATAAACCGGCGGAAGCCGCTTTTTGCGGTGAAAATATTGTCAGAATACAACCGGACAATGGGGAATGGTGGTTCAAGCTCGGCGCCATTTACAATCGACTCAGAGACAAGGAAAAATCTGCCGCGGCCTATGAGAAAGCTGTTGAGTTAAATTATAACGCCGCGGAATCATTCGGCCAGCTTGCCAAGCTGTACGGCGAACGCAAAGAATATGAAAAAGCATGGGATGCCTACAACCGTTTCGAAAAAGTTGTAGGCCTGCCTGACAGCACACTCTATTGGTATGCAAAAGGCAAAGTAGGAAATAAAATCGGAGCTAAAAATACAGCTTATTTTGATTCCGCCCTGTTTGCTTTTCAAAAGGCCATTGCTTATGACTCCACATATTCTCCGGCTTATGAACGCGCCGGATTATCGTTATATTATAAGAAGCAGTATTCCGCAGCCATACCATATTTCAAGAAAAAGATAGAATTGGATTCCATGGGCGTGAATTCTCTGCGTAATTTGGCATTCTGTTATTTAAAAACCGAATCTTACGCCCTCGCCGCCGAGACTTTTGAAAAAGCGCTGGTTGTGAAACCGGAAGATATTCAAATGCGAACCATGCTCGGTAAAATATATTCGTTTAATAAGCGTTACAATGATTCCGTGAGGCATTTTGAAATTTTATTAAACGACTACAGCGAAGTGATAACCGATTCGATCAGATGCGTGATTTATCCCGATCTCGGGATGAGTTACCTTTCTGACCTAAAATGCAAAAAGGCAACACAAATACTTCTTAAAGCTGAAAAATGCAGGCCCAACGATGTTAGCATACTTTTGAATCTTGCCACATCGTATCATACTTGCAATTTAATTAAGGATGCCAACATATACTACAAAAAGGTTTTAAGAATCGACCCCAATAATAAAGACGCCATCAGGGGAGACCTAGAAACAACTATTCAGGGACAGGATTAACGGAGGAAATAGATGGGCAAAAAAGAAGCCGATCCTGATGCAATTTATAGATACTTAGGATTAGGAATTCATCCCGGAAAAATAGAAGAGTTCTGGGATTCCGATGAGGAAAAGAAGAAATACGCAGGCAGAGTTAAGGCTCAAGGAGGAAAGCTCTCAATCCTTGAACGTGATAATTCATTAAGAAACGCCAATTTAATGACATCTTTTGATAAAATTTTCTCTATGGTAGGCGGCGCAATTTTAATAATCGCGTTTTTCCTTCCTGCTTATTCGATTGACCCGGAAGGAAGGGCCATTTCGGGTTCGGGAATTTCTTTCCTGTTAAATCTTCCATTTATAGGCGGATACGCGGCTTATGGCGGCATAATAATGATTGCTTCCCTGATAATTTTCATACTGATTCTTTTAAGCTGCCCTGTTGCGGGAGTTCTGAATATCTTGGGGCTTCTCAATAAGAACCAGGGCGACCTGTATCTCGAAACCGTGAAAAAATACACGCGTTTCAATTATATTCCGATAATTCTTTATATCGCCTTATTTGCGTTTTTAATAATCGGGGCTCCGCACCCGTTTGGATCTCTTGGTATAAGCGCCATGGGCGAACATTTCGGGTTCGCCGCGATATTTTCGATGACCGGCTATGGGTTTTGGCTAAATATTGTTGGGTTGCTGTTTGGGTTTGCCCAATCCAGAGGAATCTAAAAATGGGATTAATTTGTTTTAGAATAAAAATAAAGTTTAAAAATAGTTCAAATCTAAGGAGGCTATTAACTTGCGTCAGGTAATTTTTGTTACAATTCTAATGGTCGTATCTTTTGGCGTTGGTTTTGGAATCTGGTATGGTATTTTCCGTACTGCTCCGGAAACCTCGTTGATGTATACCATGTACGAAGGCGGTCCGCTTGTTGTTGCTCTCGTTGCCATGTTAATTATGCTTATGGGGTTCATTATTGAACGGGCTATAACTTTGTATCATGGCGCCGCCGGAAAAACTTCGGTACAATCATTTTTTAAGAAAGTGATAACTACAATTCAGTCGGGCGACTATGACGGCGCTATCGCCGCCTGCGACAAGCAGAAAGGCACAGTCGCCAATATTCTCAGGGCCGGTATTGAACGGTTCAATGTCGTAAAGGACGATGGGTCCTTTAATTTCGAAAAGAAAATCAGCGAAACTCAAAGAGCTATCGAGGAAGCCAACGCGCTTGAAGTTCCGTTGCTGGAGAGAAATCTCATTGCCCTTTCGACAATCGCGTCAACCGCGACTATGGTCGGTCTTCTGGGTACTACCATCGGTATGATCAGGGCATTTGCCGCCACCGGCGATACGGCGACAGGCGCTATCAACGCCGAAGCTCTGGCCAAAGGTATTTCCGAAGCTCTTGTAAATACTGCTGGAGGCCTTTCCAACGCTATTATTGGCATCGTCGCGTACAACTTTTTTGTAAATAAAGTCGACGCTTTTAACTACACGATTGACGAAGCCTCTTACGAGGTTATTCAGCTTCTCAAAGACAAAGAAGGGAAGTAATAATGGCGGGCAAGAAAAGGAGAATAAAAATTGCCATCGATATGACGCCTATGGTCGATATCGCCTTTCTCCTTTTAATATTCTATATGACTACTACTTCATTTAAGCCGCCTGAGAAATTCGAAGTCGTCTTGCCGTCTTCGGAATCGCAGTATAGCGTGCCGGACGCCGATATTATCAATATCACCGTCAATAAAGACGATGAGATATTCCTTGAGTATATCATCACGGAGGTAGCGGGGAAGGATACTGTCATGAACGGCGTTTTGGTTAGTGCCAATGACACAACCGTTATTCGCGATTACATCGAGGTTGACGAACGGACTTTAAACGCCGAGTTTATAAAGGTGCAGGCGAAATTTATCAGGAAAGGCGGCAACCCTCCGCTTATAGTAAAGGCGGACAAGGCGAGCCGTTACGGCACAGTAAAAAAGATCATGGATACGCTCCAGGATTTAAATATCAACCAGTTTTCCCTTATGACCGAACGGGAAAGACAAGCGCCGGCTCACGCTGAAGAGTCGGCCGGTTAAAGTGAGGTGATTGAATATGGCCGGAATGGATATTGGAGCGGACAAGCCGCAAAAAGGTAAAAAACAAGGATTACGCAGACCGAAGAGAAGGGTCAGTATTCGAATCGACATGACCCCCATGGTTGATATTGCGTTTCTTCTATTAATTTTCTATATGGTGACTACTGTTTTCGCAAGGCCATTGCGCATGGAGATCACTCTTCCCCCAAAACCGGAAGAAGGAACCGAACCTCCAGCGATCAAAATAGCTGAGTCCAAACTATTACAGATTTTTGTCGATAAAAATGACTCGCTTTATTTTCAAACAGGTGAGGGTATGAAACAGCCTGAAAAGATTAAATTTGATGCCTTATCTAAAATGATCGATGAAAAGAACCGGAATATCACAGGCTTCACAATGGTTTTAAAGATGGATCAGGAAGCTTCTTACTTGATGATGGTAAATTTAATAGACGAAATCCAGAGCGTTGAAAGGAAAATCAATGCTGAGGTCGCGATATTGAAACAAACTGATCCTTCAATAGAGAATTTTTCGGTTCGTTTTAGCCTTCAGGATATGACTGCGTGGGACGAGCATGTTCTCGGAATTGTCGCTGAGGGGGGGACCGTAGAGCTATGAGTACAAGATCAGTCCTGGTGGGCTCGTATGAGCTAAAGAAAATATATCAGCGCAATATGCTTATCGGTTTTGGCGTGGCGGGAGGCATACATATTCTTCTGATTGGAGCGGTTGCGATTATTATGGCGATAAATGCCAGCAAAGTTATCGATGCTCCATCATACGTAATCAGATCAAAATCAGAGCTTATTATTCCGCCGTCATTAACCAAAAAAGAGCAAATCAAGATAGCCACTCCAGAGCACGAAATCAGGCCGTCGGTGGGCGTTCCTGAACCGGTACCTGATGAAGAAGCGCCGGAGGAAGTCGAAATCGCCACTCAGGACGAGCTGGCGGCTATGGCCCCCGCGACTCCAATCGAGGACCTTGAAGATCTTGGGATCGATATGGATGTTGATAACATTCTTGAGGAACTATTGCCATCGCCCGATCAATTCGTTCCCTTTGAGGAAGGCCCCGTACAGATACGATCGGTACAGCCGAAATATCCTCCGCTTGCCGAAAGGGCGGGTGTCGAAGGCGTGGTTTGGGTGAAAGCGCTGGTTGACAAAGAGGGTAACGTCCGAGACGTGATTATCGTAAAGGAATCCGGCGCTAACGCGGGCTTTGAGGAAGCCGCGATTGATGCCGCAAAACAAACCGTCTGGAAACCTGCAATCGCCAATGGTCAGCCGATAGCTCTTTGGGTAACGTACAAAGTGGAGTTTATTCTGAGACGCTGATTTGTTATAATTTGATATCTGCACAATTTTAGCCTCGCGCATTAATTTCGCGGGGCTTTTTTTATGGAATAAAGATTTATACCAAACGTATCCATAGCGGAAACTAAAAAAGGAGGAAGTCATGGCAACGAAAAAAAGACAGGTCGCAAAGGGCTTTGATTTAAAAAGAGTCTATCAAAGAAATATGCTGATTTCATTTCTATCCGTAGGACTGCTCTTTTTTGCTGGTTTTGGAATGGCTTCCTCGCTAATCGACCATGAAGATAAAATAAAGCCGAACATGATTAAAGAATATTTTCCGCCTATTCCGCCGAGCCCGATAATTAAAAAAATCTCTCAAAGGATAGAAATCAAGCGACATCAGCCTCGTCCAAAACTGGGAGATATTACTGCCGTTCCTGATGATGAATCTCAGGATGACAGCTTGATTACTATTTTCGATGATATTAAAAACTGGGCTCCCGATCGGCCCGATTTTGATCCG
>CAZKYQ010000045.1:0-9515 GCA_964556975.1 uncultured Ignavibacteria bacterium | reverse complement strand
CGCAAAACAAACCGTCTGGAAGCCTGCCATTGCCAATGGCCAGCCGGTGGCCGTTTGGGTTACTTACGCGGTAAAGTTCAAACTTCAATAGGAGTGTTAAAATATACTAAAGCCCGCGTTTGATTATTCCAGCTATTATCAAGAATGCGCAATATTTACGCCAAAAAATAGCCAAAATCTTCTTGACTGTATTATAACTAAGACCCATATTAACCGCCAAAATGATATTAGGATAATTAACTGATTATTGAGGAGAAAAACTAAATGAACTACGGGATTCTGGCGATTTTATTGGGCGCCATCGGCTTGCTTTTCGCGTTTATATTATTTTTAACAATTAAGAGAAAACCGGCAGGCAGTGGTGTAATGATGGAACTATCGGATGTCATTCATGATGGCGCTATGGTTTTTCTCAAAAGAGAGTATTCAATCCTGGCAATATTTATTGTTGTTGTGTTTTCTTTGCTTTCCTGGAAGATAGGAATATATACTGGAATAGCTTTTGTAAGCGGAGCCATTTGCTCAATGCTTGCCGGAGTTTTCGGTATGAAAGCAGCTACCCGCGCTAATGTCAGGACCGCTCATGCCGCAAGTGTCAGCGGTGAACCGGCGGCTTTAAAAATCGCTTTTTCCGGCGGAGCGGTAATGGGAATGTCTGTGGCAAGCCTTGGACTGATTGGTGTCGGAATTTATTTTTATCTGTTTGGAAACCCTGATCAGTTTACCAATATCACCGGTTTCGCGATGGGGGCCTCTTCAATCGCGTTGTTTGCCCGCGTTGGCGGAGGAATTTTTACCAAAGCCGCCGATGTTGGCGCGGATTTAGTCGGTAAGGTCGAGGCGGGCATTCCGGAGGATGACCCTCGCAATCCAGCTGTTATTGCCGATAATGTCGGAGATAATGTTGGCGATACGGCAGGCATGGGGGCCGATCTATTCGAATCGTATGTCGGTTCGATTATCGCGGCTATCACAATTGCCGCCACATCGATGTGGGGAAATATCCCTGGCAATAGAATCGACTATATGCAATTGCCGATTATAATCGTTACAATTGGTATAGTAGCGTCAATGTTTGGTATTTTATCAGTAAACGTTTTCTCGAAAATGAATCCGGCGGCGGTGCTAAGAATTGTTACCTACGTCGGCTCTGTGCTTATGTTGGCAGTTACCTACGTTTTAATAAGCAACTCCCCGATTTTGGCAGGTGTTTTCTGGGCGGTCCTTATCGGAAATATCGCTGGAATTATCCTGGGTTTATTAACGGAATATTATACCGCTGCCGCGCCTGTCCGTAAGATAGCCGAAGCGTCCAAAACCGGTCCCGCTACTACAATTATCGCGGGGCTTGATGTCGGAATGCAGTCTGTCGCGCTTCCGGTTCTGGTCATATCGGCGGCGCTATTTACGGCCCATCATTTTGCCGGCTTATATGGAATTGGCATAGCCGCGGTTGGTATGCTTGGGACAATCGGCGTAACTATGGCTGTAGACGCTTACGGGCCGATAGCCGATAATGCCGGCGGCATAACGGAAATGGCCGGCCTCGGCTCCGATGTTAGAAAGATTACAGATCATCTGGATGCTCTCGGCAATACTACGGCCGCTATCGGAAAAGGGTTCGCTATCGGCTCGGCCGCATTAACTGCCCTGGCATTGTTTTCAGCGTATAGTTCCGCTGTTAATCTTGATAAAATCGATCTTATGAATGTCACAGTAATTGTTGGTCTCTTTATTGGCGGAATACTCCCGTTTCTCGTGGCTTCATTGACAATGAGCGCAGTGGGCAAAGCAGCGTTTAAAATGGTGCAGGAAGTTCGACGCCAGTTTAAGGAAATCCCCGGTTTAATGGAAGGCAAAGCCAAACCTGACAGCAAACGATGTGTTGATATTGCCACGGTCGGCGCGTTGCAGCAAATGGTTGTTCCCGGTGTAATGGCAATCATCGCGCCGATTTTGGTAGGGACGATTCTTGGAAAAGAGGCGTTGGGCGGTCTTTTGGGGGGAGCTACATTGACCGGCGTGCTTTTGGCGTTGATGATGTCCAACGGCGGCGGGGCATGGGACAACGCAAAAAAACTAATTGAAGGCGGTTTGCACGGTGGAAAAGGTTCAGACGCGCACAAAGCGGCTGTTGTCGGCGATACTGTTGGCGATCCTTTCAAGGATACATCCGGCCCGTCTATGAATATTCTGATTAAGCTGATGGCGATAGTTTCTTTGGTGTTGGCGCCGTTATTTAGATAAAATGGAATAACAAATTCTAATGGGCGTCGTGTTTTTTACCGGCGCCTTTACTATTTTCTTGCCCTGTCAGCTTGTTTTCATTAATATCCCGCATGAGCCATTATAAGAAATATACTATTATTATGGGGGTTTTGATTGTTTCATTCGGCACTGCATCGGCTGAAACCGGGTTGATCATCAGAGGAGGCCTTTTACATGATTCTCCCAAATACGAAGTGTTTGATGATATCGAACCCGGCATCGGTTATATTGCGGGTCTTGGCTACAATATTTGGCAGAACGCTGGTGTAGGTATAGGTTTTATGAATTCCAGCCATGAGTACAGGTTTACCACAGTGGGGCGTGTAGTGAGAACAGAAATGGCTGAAAAATCCTCCTTTTTTATTCGCGTTCATTATATGCCGCTGAAAACAGATCTTTATGGCATAATGATAGGGGCAGGGCCTACACATTTCGCTATAAATGGTAAACTGGAAACCGAATATTATGGAAGCCTCTATCCTTACAACAAAAGGTTTAGCGGCTGGGGTTATACTGCGGATTTGGATTTGATGTATTTCATTACCGAAAATTTCGCTATTACATTTTACTTATTGGCTAATATTATAAAATACAGCAAACAATCAGAAAACCCTTTAAACCCCGATGATTTTCTCAGGCTTCCTCGCGGAAATTCAATCAGTTGGGGAATGACATTTTTTTATAGTATAGGCAAACTCAATTTTAATTGAATTTTGCCGCCTGATTTGTGTATATATTTATGGATAAGATTTGAAACAAAAAACAGATTTGTCCGTTTTAAAATATAACAAATAAAAAGGAGAGAAAAATGGAAGAACCCCGCGAGCAACAGTTCCAATCTGGGGATCAGAAGCAAACTCTCGGTTTTGGGGCAAAACTGATAAATATTTTTACAAGCCCCACAAAGACATTCGAAGCGCTGGATCATAATCCCACTTGGTTGGTGCCGCTATTAATTATGATTTTAGTGTCGTTGGCTTCCGTATATTTGACATTTCCTCAATTGGTAAATATCGCTGTTGAAAATATGACAAAACAGGGAGAGATAACACCCGATCAATTGGAAATGGCGATGAAGTTTGTTCCGGTTAGCATATACGGGATGTCCGTATTATGGCCAATAATATGGTTTTTCTTGTTTTCGGCTGTTTATTATTTGATTGGCTCGGTATTCATGGGAGGAAATTCAACCTATAAAAAAATCCTCTCAGTACAGGCGTGGTCGTCGCTTATTCTGGTTTTATCATCTATTATTTCTACTCCGCTGGTAATGATAAAAAACAGCGTCTATGTGTCTCTATCGCCGTCAATTTTATTGTCGTCGGAGCATATAGGCACAAAACTGTTTACGTTTATGTCACAATTTAATTTCTTTGTTATTTGGTATCTTATCGTCTTTGGCCTCGGATTCAGTTATGTTTATAAGTTTAGCAAAGCTAAGGCTTTCACAACCATGGGCATTCTTTATTGTATCTGGATAGCTCTTAGCGTTGTGTTTGGCGGGGCATCGGGTTAATTTGGGATAGGACGCATTTTTTAGAAGGAGCTTTCAATGAAAAGAGGTTTTGCCTTGTCAATGGCGGTTTGCCTTATAATATCTTTGGGTTTTTATTCAATCCCTCATGCTGAAACATACACCCTCGATCAATGTATCGAAGTTGCTTTACAAAACAATTATGGCGTAATCGCCGCTGAAAATTCCTATGATGATGCGAGAATCGGAGTCTATTCAGCATGGGGCGGTCTTCTGCCGACAATTTCAGTATCTTCTGGCGGGAGCCGAAGCTGGGCAGGCTTTACTTCTTTCGATCAAAGTTCCGGCAGGGTGATTTCGGGCGGTATAACCAGGGACAGTTATTCGGGCTCACTAAACTTTAGAAGCACATATTTGGGCCTTGGGCTTTATAACTACGCTAATATAAAAAAGCGGCGCAGCGACAGAGCCTCCTCGTACTACAATTTGTCTAAGTCGCAAAAAGACCTGATATTGGGAGTTAAAGGCAATTATTATGATCTTTTAAAAGCAAAAATACTTCTGGAGGTCGCCGAAGACGCGGTTAAGAGAGGCGAAGAGCGCCTGCGGGTTGTACAGACCAGGTACGAACTTGGATCGGCTTCTATGTCGGACGTTTTAAAAGCAAAAGTACAATTCGGCAATGATAAGCTTGATAGGGTAAGCAGAGCCAGCGCTTATGGACTTGCGGAAGCGCAATTGGCGTTTACAATGGGGATAGACGTAAACAGCGAATTCGATGTTGACGAAAACCTGCCTGACCGGGATATTAATATATCTTTTGAGGATGCCCTATCCGAAGCTCTTTCCGGAAATCCTGAGTATAGGAAAGCTCATTTTGATTTGTCGTCGGCCAAAAGTCTGAAAACTATGGCTTATTCGAATTTTCTGCCGTCTTTGACATTGGGCCTTTCACATTCCACAAACGTCGATAATTTTTCTCAGCTAACTGATTTCAAACAGCTAAACGCCAGCTCTTTTATGTATGCGACAATTAGTTTTAATATTTTTAACGGCGCATCGGATTACGCGAACTTGCGGTCCGCCAAAAACGCCGTTAATACTTACAAAGAAAACCTCGAAAATACCCAAAATAGCGTAGCTCTTGAAATAAAAAAATCATTTCTTGACCTTGAGCGCGCGAAAGAGGCAAAAGTTCTTGCGGGCGAATCTGTGGCGGCAGCCCAGGAAGATCTTAATTTAGTTAAAGAAAAATATAATCTTGGCGCGGCGACTATACTTGAAGTACTGGACGCCGAAGTTTCCTTTAAGCAGGCGCAGACAAACCATATCGAGGTTCAATACAATTATAATCTTGCCGTGTCTCAGCTGGAAAAAGCGCTGGGAAGATAGGGTGATATAGATGAAGAAGAAATGGTATTTAATTATCGGCGCCGGAGTAGTGCTTGTTATATTGATTGTAGTCGCGCTGAAATCCAATCAGGTCAAGAAAACCAAAGCTACGGTAGAACTGGCCCGCAAGGGAGAAATAATCTCAATTGTAACCGCTACCGGTACAGTAAAGGCACAATCCGATATAGAGATATCCGCTGACGTTATGGGGCGCATTGAGGAGTTGCCGATTAAAGAGGGGGACGCTGTCAAAGATGGCCAGCTTCTCGTAAAAATCGATGACCGTTCCCGGCAAATGGATGTGGCGCAGGCAAAAGGCTCTCTTCTTTCGGCGCAATCCGGCTATGAAAAAAACCGTTTGGAGCTTGATAGGGAAAAACATTTTTTTGCCAAGGGCCATTCTTCGCAGTCAAAACTGGATATTGCCCGGAATTTATTTGAGCAATCCTCGGCTCAAGTGCAAATTAGCAAAGCTACTCTTGATAGGGCGCAGGATCAGCTGGACAAATGCACAATAAGATCGCCTATGGACGGTATCGTAACAAAACTCAACTCCGAAAAAGGCGAAAATGTTGTAATTGGCACAATGAATAATCCCGGTACGGTAATCATGGTAATCTCCGACCTTTCAGCAATTGAAATTGAAGCTGAGGTTGACGAAACAGATATAGCCTATACCGCCGTTGGCCAGGACGTCGAAATTTTGTTGGATGCTTTTCCCGATACCACGTTTCACGGCGAAGTTATTCAGGTTGGAAATTCAGCGGTTGCTTCAAGCTATGGCTCAACCAATCAGGTGACTAATTTTTTAGTCAAAGTCCTCATTTCGGATTTGGTGGAGAATATCAAGCCCGGTATGACGGCTTCGATAGACATAACAACCGATAAACAGGACGGCGTTATCAAGGTCCCAGCAGGGGCTGTCGTAATGAGGCCGGAGGGTACTGGCGAAAAAGAAGACGAAAGTTCAGCGAAAGAGGATGAGGTAAAAGGGGCCTCCGACGAAAGAGATAAAGAAGATATCGACGGTGTTTTTGTCTGTGTCGAAGGTAAAGCGAAATTCATTCCGGTAAAGACCGGTATCAGGGACCAGCAGTATGTCGAAATTACGATGGGTTTGGCAGAGGGCGACAGCGTAATAACAGGCTCATATAGGACGTTGAGGTCATTGAAGCATGATGAGCTGATTGATCCGCAGAAACCGAAATTCGGCCCTGATGCTGAAAAAGATAAAGGCGAGGAGTCTTCGTAATAATCGGAAGTATAATTTTGAGGGAAGTTCGATGTTAATTCAAACCACAAATCTCTGGAAAATATATCGGATGGGGACAGAGGAAGTTCAGGCCTTGCGCGGGGTTACTACAAGCATTAGCAAAGGCGAGTATGTAGCCATCATGGGGCCTTCGGGTTCTGGCAAATCGACTCTGATGAATTTAATCGGATGCCTTGATACGGCCTCCAAGGGCGATTATATCCTTAATGGCCGAAACGTCTCTACAATGAATGACGATGAGTTAGCATTTGTCCGCAATAAAGAAATCGGATTTGTTTTCCAGACCTTTAATCTTCTTGCCAGAGCTACCGCGCTGCACAATGTTGAACTGCCATTAATCTATAATGGCACGAATTCAAAACAAAGGACGCAAAAGGCTATGGAGGCGCTGAAGCTGGTTGATCTCACCGATAGAATAACGCACAAGCCAAACGAGCTTTCCGGCGGGCAGAGACAAAGAGTGGCTATTGCCAGGGCCCTTGTAAACTCGCCATCCATATTGTTAGCGGACGAGCCTACCGGGAATCTTGATACAGCAACGAGCCATGAGATTATGGATCTTCTGTCAGCATTGCATAATGAGGGAAACACCGTAATAGTTGTAACCCATGAAAAAGACATTGCCGATTACGCTGACAGGGTTATTTTCATCCGCGACGGCCAGATAGAGAGGGACCAGCGAAAGCCCCTCGGTTAGGATTTCTTCTATGAGGTTCTTGGAAGGCGTTATTATCGCGTTTCAATCCATATGGGCTAATAAGCTCCGATCATTTCTTACATTAATAGGAATTATTATAGGCGTAACTACGGTTATCGCGGTTGTTTCGATTATAAATGGCATGGATAATTATGTTGCCAGCAAAATCAATTCCATGGGTTCCAATACATTCATTGTCGAAAAAAATGGGATAATAACGTCTGAGGAAGACTGGTGGGAAGCCCAAAAAAGAAAAAGGATCACAGTCGCTGATATGAACGCCATAAAGCGGAATTGCGATCTCCTTGCCGATGTCGGCGGCGCTATGGGAGGAAGAATGTCAAGGGTCAAATACGGCTCTAAGTATTTGGAAGATATTCATATAGCCGGTGTAACTTATAATTATATAGCTATCTCCGACGTTGAGATGGATTATGGTCGAATGCTCGATGAAACCGATGATGCGCATGGCAGCGCAGTTTGTATTGTCGGCCCGGATATTATTTCAAACCTTCTCGAAGGTAAACATGCGTTGGGGAAGAGATTAAAAATCGGTCGATATTATTATACTATTATTGGCGTTGGGAAAAAGCGAGGCTCATTTCTTGGCCAAAACCAGGATAACTGGGTCGTAATCCCCCTTAGAACTTATTCGAAATATTTTGGGCGTCGAAGTTCCGTAAGTATATATGCTAAAGCAAAAAATGTCGCGTATATGCAGGAATCTCAGGACCAGGTGCGGTCAATTCTCAGGGCAAGGCGGAAACTTGGTTATGATCAGGAAGATGATTTCGGGATTTTTACTGCCGAATCTTTAATGAGCATTTACTCAGGCTTTGTTGGGGGCGCCTGGCTTGTTCTGATAATTATTTCCTCTATTTCTCTTGTAGTAGGCGGGATTGTCATTATGAATATCATGCTGGTTACTGTGACCGAAAGAACGCGCGAAATAGGAATCAGGAAAGCTATTGGCGCCAGACGCAGGGATATTCTCTGGCAGTTTTTGGTAGAAGCCGTTACCCTGTCTATACTTGGAGGAGGTGTTGGCGTGCTGATCGGAATATTATTTGCCGTGGTTATAGATCAGGTTTCACCTCTGCCCGCGACGATTAAATTGTGGTCTGTATTAAGCGGTCTTGGCGTAGCTACCGGAGTCGGACTTGTTTTCGGTGTTTTCCCGGCCATGAAAGCGGCCCGGCTGGATCCTATAGAATCTTTAAGATATGAATAATTACGAATATTACCGCGAGTATTTTCGAATATGAAATATTATGAATTTAAAGACAGCTTGGTGCTTGCGCTTGGGACTTTCAGGGCCCATAAGCTAAGGTCATTTCTAACAATTCTGGGAGTCCTGATCGGCGTTTTTACCATAATCGCAGTTGTTTCGGTAATTACAGGCCTGAACAATTCCATTACCAATGATATTGAGTCTTTGGGTTCAAATACGATATACGTATCAAAATACAAACCCGGAATTGTCATGGGACGCCGCCCGGCTTCCGAACGCAACAGGAAGGGCATAACTTATAAAGACGCCCTTGCCATAAAGAAAGCATGCCCCGCGATTATTGCTGTTGCGCCGCAAAATTATTATAGGCGTCCGGGCGGAAATATCATGAAATATGAAGACCGGGATATCAGCCGTCCGGGCTTTTTCGGCACTTTGCCTGATTACGAAGTTGTAAATAACGCGGTGGTTTCGCAGGGGCGGTTTATAAACGACTCCGATGTAAAATTCCGAAATATGGTAACGGTTATTGGTTCCGAAGTTGCGGAGGAACTTTTCCCGAATGAATATCCAATTAATAAAGTCATACAGATCAACAATAAAAAGTTTATGGTTGTCGGAGTTTTAGAGAAAAGAGAAACCATAGGAGGCGACGGGGAAAATCGTTTTGCATTGATACCGTACGGCACATTTAAAAAACTCCATCCTGAAGAAAAAGAGCTTTGGCTGTCTTTAAAGACGTCATCTCCGGAAGTAATGTCCGCCGCTATTGATCAGGTGACCGAAGTAATGAGGCGCCGCCGGGGATTGAATTATAATGACCCGAATGATTTTGCGGTTTTCACGCAGGAGAATCTTCTCGAAATCTGGGACCAGATTACATCGGCTATTTGGCTGGTGATGATTATTATTTCCTCCATTGGACTACTGGTGGGCGGTGTCGGCGTCATGAATATAATGCTGGTATCGGTTACGGAACGGACGAAAGAAATAGGCATTCGCAAAGCGATAGGGGCGAGGAGGCGAAACATTTTGTGGCAATTTTTAATTGAAGCCATGGCTTTATCGGCTTGCGGGGGTATTCTGGGCATAATTACCGGCTTAGGAGCAGGGTGGGTGGTTTACAAAATTTAAGAATCTTCCCGCCGTATTTCTATCCTCTCGGTGATATTATCGTAGC
>CAZKYQ010000044.1:0-16931 GCA_964556975.1 uncultured Ignavibacteria bacterium | reverse complement strand
CCGAATTTGCTGTCGTCGATACCGAGTTCGGTAAATGTCAATAGCCGTCCCACCGATGCCAGCCAGCCTTTCATAGCATCGATACCGGCGCGGGAGGCTTGCCGCTTGTCCTCACCATTATATTCCAGGTCGAAAACATTCTTCCCCATCTCGACAAATTTCTCCGGTCTGGCCGCTTCGGTGAAGTCCATTAGAGCCGGAAGCAGAAGCGCTAAGCCCCGTCCATGGCTAATATCATAATGGGCGCTAACCACATGCTCAAGGGCGTGCAAGGGCCACGATCCGCCTCTGCCGGAGTTAATCAAGCCCGATAAGGCGACCGAGGAGGACCAGGAAAGATGCGAGCGGGCCTCTATATCGGAGCCGTCTTTAATGGCGCGAGGAAGATATTTAATAACCGTCCTGATAATCGACTCGGAAAGCCTGTCCTGTAAATAAGCTTCGGATGTTCCTGTGAAATAAGATTCGATTACATGAGAGATAATATCAACACCGCCGTCAATGGTGTATTCCTCCGGGCAGGTTATAGTCAACTCCGGATCAACAATCGAGACTGTCGGGAAAAGCGGCTCGCCGAATACCGGCATTTTTTCTTTTGTCTCCCAGTTGGTTATCACACCTCCGGCATCAGCTTCGCTTCCCGTAGCGGCGATAGTGGGGACGCAAACAATCGGCAGAGCTTTACGGAGCGGTCTTTGCGTGAAATCAGGCCCTCTGTAAACATATTCCCAGATAGAAATACCGGAAAGCGCGGTAACTGCGATCCCTTTCGCGGCATCCATAGCGGAGCCTCCGCCCAGCCCGATGACGAAATCACAACCGCTGTTTTTCGCGATTTCCGCCGCCTTATCGCAGGTGGTATGGTGAGGATTAGGCTCTATCCCCTCGAACACCACCGATTCAATTTTGGCTTTTTCTAGCAGTTCAACGATTTTATCGAGAACCCCTGCTTTTCTCATGGATGATTTGCCGGTAACTATGAGCGCCTTCTTGCCGACAGGCTTCAATAGTTTGCCTGTCTCATTTATCCGTCCCGGGCCGAAATATATTTTTGTCGGCAATTTAAAATCGAATGGAAGCATGATTCCTCCGTTTATCGCGGTTAATTCTTTTCAATAATAAACTCATTATAAAGGTATTCATGGCGATTCGCAATCAATCAATAAAAACCGCTGAATCCCTCCAGCGGTCTATTGTATTAAACCTGTATTAAATTGATTTTGCCGTATTAAGGCGTCGGCGGACAGTCGCCACAGGAAACCGGGCCGGGACCGCCTTTAAAAAAGCTGACACCATAAGTAATATCAAGGCCATTATAGCCACAGCTTCCATTTACATCGCCTGAGACAAACCAAGTGTTGCCGGATGTGCATTCACAAGTGAATTGCGGATCTGGGCCGCCTTTGAAAAATGAAACGCCATAAGTAATATCAAGGCCGTTGTAGCTGGAGCTTCCGTTGACATCGCCAACAACATAATCGCATCCGCCTGATGATGAGGTATCGGTAACATTGAGCACACCGGTCATCTGCACGGGATGATACACGCACAGATAATAAAAATCACCGATTGAATCCGCGGACAAAGTAAAAGTATTCCCGGGCAGCATATCTCCCGAGTCAAAATACCCGGCAGTCGTATCGGTAACCGTATGAATTATATTTCCAAAATTAATCCAACGCACGAAGCTTCCTACCGGAACAGAAATGCTATCCGGATTAAAGAAGAATTCCCCCATCATTATTTCGGCGGAAATGCTGTCAGGAGTTCCGACTATTACGGTACCGTCCATTTGAAGCGGATGATAGAAACAAGTGTAATCGTAAACACCTTCTGTCGTGAACGTAAAATCAAAGAAATCGTTAAGGCCGAGATCTCCTGAGTCCCACAAACCTCCATCGGCGGTTGATGTGTGAATTACAGAAACTGTATTTATCCATCTAACTGTTTGCCCGATGTCGATTTGAATTACGGCGGGGGAGAAGAAGAAATTGCCGATATCGACAATTACATCAGGTACGACGGCGGGAAGCACATCTACAGTAGCGGTCATGAATGGATGAGGGGTACAATGATAAGGGAAAGTCCCCGCGCTATCGAACGCAAACGAAAAGGACTGGCCCGTGGCAAGCAACGGAGACAGCCAGATGCTATCGTCGCTGGTTGACGTATGCGAGATTGATTGAAGATTAGTCCAGACTACAGTATCGCCTTCATTGATTGTTATTATATCCGGACTAAACGCGAAACTATCAATAATAACAGTGTCCTGGACAGCGAATGCAATTGTTGAGGTGCCAGCGACAATAGCCAAAATAAGTACCGTTTGCCATGATTTCATAAGACCTCCCTAAAATACAAATCCAATTTTAAGTTAAAGTATTCAAAACTAATTATAAAACTGACAATCATTATCAAGAGTTTCCGGGAATTATAGATAATTTGGAAGAAAATTATTGATTATCAAAGCCGATTCTACCGGTTGAAATGGTACATGGCAATACCGGCCGCAACAGCGGCGTTTAACGATTCCACAGATTCCGAATGGGGTATTCTAACGAGAAAATCGGAATTGTCCAGTAACGGTTTGCTCACCCCATCGATTTCAGTTCCTACGATTAACGCCGATTTCCTATTCCGCGGCAGATTATCCAGATCAATGGCGCCGTCCCGGACAAGGGCGCAAAACTTATGAGATGGTTTCAGGCCATTTATTATTATTTCGATTTTTATATTCAAAAGCATTTGAATGCCGAACATGGCTCCCTGAGTGGCCCGCACAACTTTGGGATTGAATATGTCTACTGATTCTGGCGTTGTAATCAATAGGTTAAAATCGAATGCTTTAGCGGTCCTGATTATTGTACCCATATTCCCAGGGTCCTTGATACCGTCAGCGATAACGATCTTATCAAGCCCGGCCATTTTTGCGGCGGTCATGTCAGGGATTTTCACGACAGCGAGAATATCCTGAGCTGTTTTGGTTGTCGCGATTTTATCTATGACGGATTGATCTACAAGTTCGACTGCTATATTGCTGCCGGTGGCGTTCAAATACTTTTCATTGATTTGTCTTGACGATACGATTGTCTCAATTTCCCAGTCTGATTTTAAAAGCTCTTCTACCAAATGCCGGCCCTCCGCAAGGAAAAGTCCCTGTTTTTTTCTATATTTGGCTGATGCCAGCGAGGAGTATTTTTTTATGCTATTTTGATTCATTGTCTTGATTTGAGCGATTCCTCGAAGTAAAATTGGGTCATGGTTAAAAATGCTTTCTTTCTTACGCTACTCATTTGCTGTGTTGTTCTTTTTTGGGCCTTTCCATCGCTTGCCCAGGATTCGTTAGATAAAATTATAATAAAGCCGGATCATAGTCCATACCAATTATTATCAATCTCCGGCGACAACGGTTCCGGGCAGGGGATCGGCCTGGTTCTATCGGGAGGCGGCGCGCGGGGGCTTGCCCATATAGGGGTTTTGAAAGTTCTGGAAAAAGAGGGGATAAATATAAAAATAATAGCAGGGGTCTCCATGGGCGGAGTTATCGGAGGCTTGTATTCCGCAGGCTATAGCCCCGATGAGATCGAACAGATCGTGTTAAATGTTAACTGGCGGGGATTGTTTTCAACCAGTCCCCTAAGAAACAGCCTTCTAATCACGCAAAAGGGATTATCTGAAAAAAGCCTGGTCAGGATTAGATTCAATAACTGGCGCCCGGTGATTCCCAAGGCAATAAGTTCAGGTCAAAATCTAAGCCAGTTTCTGGAGAAACTTGCTTTACGGGGCGGCATCAGATCCAGTATAAGCTTCGATTATCTCAATCCTCCGCTTAGAATTGTATGCACCGATCTTTCCAGCGGCGAAAGAGTAGTCTTATCTTCCGGAAATTTGGGGGAGGCCATGCGCGCCACGCTCGCGGTTCCGGTTGCTTTCACTCCGATAAGCATCCAAGACAAGCTTTTGGTTGACGGCGGCCTTGTCGACCCCGTTCCCGTGACGGCAATCGACGGCCCGCGTGATTTTCCTATTATAGCAGTTAATACAACCTCGGATTTAATTCCCGCAGGCGGGATCGATAACATTTTGGAAGTCGCGGACCAGACCACGACTATTATGTCGATGAGGAAAAAGAAAGAATCGCTTGAATTAGCGGACCTTGTAATCAAGCCGGACCTTTCAAATATCGTTTCAACCGACTTTTCAGATATTCCATCCATAATTTTCAGCGGCGAGAAAGCGGCTTTTGCGGCAATGCCGCGGCTGAAAAAACTAACTTCAGAATATAAGCTGTCAGACAACGAAACTATTTATAGTCCGATTGCAGGCTGGGAGATCAAGGGGCTTGATAATATGCCGCAAACCGTATTTAAGGCCTTATTTGTCGATTCCACGGCAATATCATCAGATGCTATCAGATCAAATCTCGAATCGGCGCTGGCTACAGGATATCTTAACGATGCCTTTGCGGAGGTAATTGAGCGGGATACCGGATACTATATTATATATCGGCTGAAAGATAACGCCCGTATTCAAGAAGTAAAGTTCACCGGCGCAACCGTGTTATCTGATTCGCTAATGATGAAATTAATCAAGACCAGTCCCGGAATGGTTTTGAATAATAAACTACTTATATCCGATAGGAAAAGAATTGAGGACGAATATATTAGATCCGGTTACAATCTTATCAGGGTCTCTACGGAATTCAATAAAGCTAATGGTTCGCTTGAATTTATAGTGGATGAGGGCAGGATAAACGAATTGATTATTGAGGGCAATAAACTAACCCGGGACTGGGTTATAAAAAGACATATACCGTTTAAAGTTGGCGATATTTTTATGCGGGAAAAGGCAGAGCATGGGGTCTCGGAGCTTTATGGCACCGGGCTTTTTGAGAACGCGAGATACCTTGCCATTCCGGATTCCGAGGGCGTGTCTTTGATAGCCAGAGTGATTGAAAAGCCATCAAAGATGATTCGAGCGGGAGCGAGATATGATAACGAATATGGCACAAAAGCATTTTTTGATATTGTTGACGATAACCTTTTCGGGGCGGGACAACAATTGTTTCTAACTACAACCATAGGCGAAAAGAGAAGGTCCGTAGCCCTTAATTTTATGGCTGACCGTATTCTTGAATCTTATTATACCTATTCTTTGTCTTTTAAATATGAGGAGTTCAAGCGCAATTTTTACACGAACCATGATTATGGCGGGTATAAATCCCAGTTTCTTCATGGAGGAGAGCTTTCTTTAGGGAGACAAATTGCCCGTTTTGGGACTGCATGGATTGTTGGAAAAATTTACCGGTACAGATGGGACGAACCGGGAATAAAAGACCGGAAGAAATTTGACAAGGGCAGTATCGGGTTCAAATCTATTGTTGATACTAGAGATAAAATAAGTTTCCCTAATGCTGGGAAGTTTCATGTTTTCGGCCTTGAATTCGCAGGGGAATTAAGCGGCGAAAAGACTGCTTATACCAGATTTTATACTTCCATTGAGTCTTATTATAAAATTACCGAAAAATTAAATTTCCATCCCAAATTCGCGTTAGGACTGTCAAGTAATTCTATGCCTTATTTCGACGAGTTTAAATTGGGCGGATATCGGAATTTTGTTGGATTATTCGAGGACGAGATATTCGGCAACAAGCTTTTCTTGGGAGATATTGAATTCCGATATGACGCTCCCGGGCCTGTTTTTATTCATTCCAGATATAATATGGGAAATATCTGGAATAAACTCGATTACATAAGACTTTCGGAGCTACGATACGCAGTCGGGGCAGGGGTGTCAATTAGCACGCCAATTGGCCCCATATCAGTATGGTATGGCCGAACTACCAGAGGGCTTGACGCCATATATTTTTACGCTGGACACGACTGGTAATCTTATTTCCAAATTGTTTTAAGAAAATCGCTTAAAATCTCATTGGCGATAAATGTTTCTACGGCTTCTTTTGTGGTCTCTCTGTCCATTCCCCAGATCGATATTTTTTGATTTTTGAAATCTTTTTCAAGTTGGATATAATATTCATTATCTTTTGATAAATATACGGGCAGCTTTTCCACGAATTTAGCGGCGGCGCTATTTACCCCCGGCCCCCCAATCGCGATTGTGGGGCAGGCCTGCAGTATCTTGTCATGCGCATATAAGCTATCCGAAATCACAATGCATTTGCGGAATGGATGATTATCAAATTTCGAGGAAGATTCGATCTCTTTTTTAAGCTGATACGCTATTGGCCGGTCGATTTCCTCAGGCTTTAAATCACTTCCGATTACGATTAAGATCGTCTGATTGACATCTATTTCCTGCACCGGATAGACATAGTCCGACTTTTAGAAAATGTCAATAAATAATTGAGCAATCAGCTTAATCGACTGAAAAATAATAAGTTAAGAAAAAAGAAGGGGACCCCCAAGCAGGGCCCCCTTCAAACATTTTGCCTGTTTTAAAACGTATTTACTACAAATTCCTGAATCGATTAAAGAAATTTCTGGCATCCATATCTTCGGGATGGCGGCGGTTCCAGTCGTCCAATAAGGCCTTGAATTCATTTTTGTATCTAAGAGCATTCGCTTTTTCTTCCTCAGTTCCATTTCTTGCCAAAGCCCCTTTCCTTTGCATGACTTGGAAAAGCAATTGGCGATAAAGTCTGAATGCTATGGAATTATCCGGTCTTGTATTGAATGCGTATTTGTAGTGTAATAACGCGGAATCAGGCATGTCGTTCTGAAAATAATATACACCGAGAAATTGTTGAAAAAGAATGATATCGGGCCACATATCCACAGTTTCTTTGAGCTTTGTTATTCCAAGGTTCTTCACTGAATCAACCATAGCAGAGTCGCCTTGTTCGCGGTAAATCTGCTGGAGATTCACATAAATTTGGTGATAGTAAGGGACCCTTTCATAGGCTTGCCATAAAACCTCAAGCGCTCTGGCTGTATCGCCTGCCGCTTTGTGCTGGTTGGATAGCTCGCAGAATCTTTCGGGAAATGTCGTTGTCAAGCCGACGTTGTTATCGTCTTTATATGCTGAAAGGTCATTCTGACCGCGATAATGATAAACCTTAGTTATTAATGAATCGGAAATGGCCAGATTATAGCGGGGTTTTGTCGTGTCCGGATCGACTCGCAAAACAATGCCGTCCCGAACGAGCTGGTCAGCCAAAGTCCATCTATTTGAAGTGGGCACGGAACCGGAAAAATAAATCGGCTTGTCGAAATTATCGATAATGATCTGTTCGATCATCTGGTCCTGCACCCGCATCACTTTGCCGGTGCGGGGGTCCTGTTCCGGCGTGAGATAGCGCATTTTCCTACGCACCCTGTCGAAAAATCTTTTTGCGGGCCTGTAATAAATCATTGAGCCTCGCACATCTGCCGGTATCCAGTTAATCTGGTCATCTTCCAAAGACAAATTTATTCCCATTTGATGCTTGAGTTGGATTATGTACCAATCGGTATTCAGCAGGCTCAGGTTCACTATCTTGATGTCTTTGCGGACCCTCTCGACTTCCTGAAGATACCAAAGCGGAAATGTATCGTTGTCTCCGTTTGTAAATAATATTGCACCCTGTTCGCAGGATTCCAGGATATTATGGGCGTAATCAACCGGCACATAATCTTTTGATCTGTCGTGTCCCTGATAGTTGGCGAAAATTGTATTTAACGGGATAAGTAAAAACGCAAGGCTTACAACTGAGAAAAGCGTGTTTCTTATGATATTACCCGAAGAATTATTGCCGAATTTCAACCCCGCGCCTAACAGGTACAAAATTGATGTCATCCCTGTCCCTATCATAGCGGCGAACAGAATAAAACCGGGTGTAAAGAAATAGTCTCGCTCTCTGACTTCAAGTTGAATAAGCGAACTGGTGTTATTGGGGTCGGGTCTGGTGCCGTCCGCAAAATTCATATAGAGAACAAGCATTACCGAACCCAATATAAACAGGACAAAAATAAGGATAGTAGGGTGAAGCTTGAATTTTTGCAAAGCGTAATAACCGCCGCTTATAAGCCCGAAAAAGCCCAGCGCGAATAGAAAAATCCTGAGAATGTTATAACCAAAGCCGGAGGCGTATTGCTCAACAAAATAACCTCCGAATCCCATATGGGCATGATCGCCAAACTGATTGGATAGTTTTCCTCGCCTGTAAAACATGCGGGTTATCATTGATTCCTGGCCGTACTGTTTTCTTTCCAAAAAAGACACGAATTTTTTCCAGTCAGAGGGGTCATTTTCATTTATGGCCGGTTTTTGGCTTGCCCTGATCGGTATATAAATATGCGTGGAATATCCAAGAATAGCGACTATAAATAACGAGAAAGCAAGGCCATAGTCTATTGCTGATCTGCTAATTTGATGACGGTTCATGTACGATAAAACGCCCGTGGCGATGAGCGCCAATATCATAAGTACCAGCCATATCAAATATGAGTTTTGTTTAACCCAGGAAATTTTGAGTCCGAAAATGAAATAGAAAGGCACGGCCACCGAAAACAGAATCGCCCATGTTATCCAGAACAAGGGGTCTTTTAGCTTTGATTTATCATTAAAAGCGAAAAATAACACAAACGCAGGTACTACCAAAAAACCTGTCAGATGAATGCCTATGCTGAGATAGAGAAGATAAGTAATGAAAATAATAAGATTGTCGCCTCCGCCGGCTTCTTTTTCGTCAGCCCATTTTATAGAGAGCAAGATTGATAACATCATAAGAAACATTGATAGCCCATAAGCCTCGGTTTCGACCGCGCTAAACCAGAAAGTGCTTGAAAACGCCATAATTAAAGCCGAAGAGAAAGCTCCGATTCTGATACCAATCTGTCCCAGGAATTCCGATCCTTTTACGCCGAAAGGCATTCTTTGGGAGACCCTGACAACAATAAAATATAAGACAAACGCCGTAAAAGCAGATGCTACTACCGAAATAAAGTTGGTTGAGATCGCTTTTTCGGCGGACATTCCAAAAAGCTCCCCGACCAGGATCGCGAATCTTCCTATAATAACAAATAAGGGAGTTCCGGGGGGGTGGGGGTTTCCAAGTATATTAGCCGCGGCAATAAACTCACCACAATCCCAAAATGATAAAGTGGCGGCCATTGTCTTGTAAAAAATGATAAACGGTATAATCAAACTCAATGACGCCAGTATGGTTGAAACGATCTTAATTGTTCCGGTATTATTATTCGTATCGGTAATATCGCACCTCCTTCTCAATTTTCATAAAAATACAAAATAATCGCTATAAGCCATTTTGTCAAACCGTATTTAAATCGTTAAGCGGTAATAATTTTTGACGATGTAATAATTGTATGTTAATTTCAAAGGAGGCTGGATGCTGACTTGGTGTACAATTCTTTTCGTTTTGGGGATTCTCGCGTTTCTCGATACGATTTTTAATTACGGGGATATTTTCAGAAAAGTTAACTCGGTTGTGTTTATGCTTATTTCTCTTGCTTTGCTTGTTAGAACAAGCATGAAAATGAAACTCAAAAGAGTCGAGGGTTTGATTACCCGTATTGAGGAACTCGAAGAACAAATTACTCATTTTGGCAAGCATGATTCCAAGACTATCGAAAAAGACAAAGTTTATTAGTTAACCTATCTTATTTTGAGGTTTTAGTCGCCTTAGACGTTCCCTGGCAAGTTCGGTGACAGGGCCATCCGGAAAGACCTGCAGAATTTTGTTATACGCTTCTTCTGCCAGATCCAAGGTTTCGGGATTTATTATATAACTATCGCCTAAAAACAGATAAGCCCTTTCTATGTAATATCCTTCGGGGTATTTTTCGATATATCTTTTTAGCGTTTCAATAGCTTTCGCGTTATTTTCGCTCTCAATGAAAATAAGGCCCGCGTAAAAGATCGATTGCTCTCCGATTGCCGATGAGATCAATTTATCTTCAAGAAGGATAGACGCGGCTTTTTCGTATTCCCCCAACAAATGCGCTTCGACCGCATCGGCATACCGGTCCAAAATGCTGTTGTCTGCGGCAACTTCCGAATTGTCGATACCAATTGAACCAATAATAGACAAGCGCTCTATCGCGTTATTGGCAAAATCGCCGTTTGAATATTGTTTAATAATATCAGTGTACAGCTTTTGGGCCTTTTCGTATTCGCCCCTGAATAATGCCAGATCGCCCAAAAGGAAAAGCGCGTTTTGTTTTATATTGTCTTGTCTCATGCTCTCTGTAACATTAGTAAGCAGGCTTTCGGCGATCTGATACGATCCTTTTTTGAAATGGCAGACGGCCATTTTAAAAGAGACCCTATTTTTGAAAACCGGATCGCGGGAGATATTTGAGGCGTTTTTCCACATGGTTATGGCTTTGCCGCAGTTCTTCAATTCAGCATAGATTTCTCCGGAAATGTATCCCGCTTCGCTTCTGGTAATTATGTCATTTCCTTTTAAGGAAAGATCATCCAGCAAAACCAAAGCTTTATCGACCCGGCCTTCGAGGCGCAATGCCTTTCCTTTCAGAAGCAATGCCTGGCTTTTGTGCCTTGATTTGGACGATTTGGAAAAGTATTCATCAATGGCCTGCACGGCAGTGGCGTACGCCTTAAAATCAAAACAACGCTCTGCCAGCCTGTAAAGGGATTCTCCGTCGTCGCTTTTTCCTTTGCCGATACGCCTGTACGTTTCGAACGCATTTTTCATTTCGCCGATTTTTATGTAAATATCCCCCAGCATTTCGCGTAACACGTATGACTTGTCATGTTTCTTAATATTACTTTTAACGGTTGATATTATTGCGTTAACCTCTTTGGAATCCTCTACCATCCCAAGGATTTTCGGCGAGATTGATAAGAATTTATCAGGTGTCTTAATTAGCTTTATTAAGTACTCGTTGACTGCGGCGGGATAATTTCTCTGCGCTTCATATATATTCGCCAACTCCGATGAAAAAATATCGGGAATCTTGAACTTTCCCCTGCCGAGCAAATATGTATCCGCCGCTCCGGAATAATCGCCGAATCTGAGCTTATAATTGGCTATATACATATATACGGCTTGGTTTTGGCTTCCTTTCTCAAGAGCGAGCTTCCAGAGCGAATCAGCCCCTGAAATGTCGTCTTGAAGGAACTTGGCATTTCCAAGTTCAGCAAGCAAAAGCGGGTTGCCGGGCGTTTGGTTGATTTGCCGGAGCAAGGTTTGCTCGAGTTTTGAATACATCTTGGCGTCTATATATATGTTTTTATAGAGAGATAATATTTGCTGGTTTTCACCATATCTGTTTTTTAAATGGTCCAGGAATTCTATGGCTCTGTTAAAATCCCCCATGCGGATTAGGTTATAGGCCATGCCTAAATCATTATCGAGCTGCTGTTGGAGCGGCTGTTTGGCAAACTGGCCATAAGCGCTCAAACTATAAAAACAGCAAATAAACAAGATAGCGAAACCTGCGCCAATTCGATTGCTATTCAAATGAAGTTCCTTCGTTCTGCAGCGATTTGAAATAAGCCTTAATCAATCGATCATACTTTCTGGGGTATTTTTCCTCCAGCGCTTTTTTAATCAGGTTGATAAGTTTTTCTTGATCTTGGAGATATTCGGAAGGCGATTCGGGGCTTGTGCGGGCGATATCTATCCCATGTTCCGATTTCCGCTTTCTTGAATACTCGCGCCTGTTGACTGATTTTTGCGTATCAAGAAGCCTTGATAATATTTTCTCCTGCCGCTCGATTGTTTTTCTGTCAACCTTGAAGTTTGAAAGATCGTCGGCGACTTTTTTCATTTCTTCGCCGAGCGCGTCCAGTCTTCCGAGCATATCGCCTCTTTCGCCGAATTCGTCATGAAGCTCCTGCATTTGCTGTCTTAGGGCTTCTTGTTGAGAGGCAAGCCGCCTGAGCGCCTGCTGTTGAGATGGCGACAGGCCCATTCCGGGCTTGGGCATTAGCGATGGCGTCTGGCCGTTGATACCCTGTTGTCCCTTTGTGCATTGTGATAGTTTTTTCATCATCTCCGACATTCCGCTGCCGGAACTGCTCGAACAGGCGCTGTTTTTAGCTTTCAACAATAACATCACAATTGTGTTCATATTTGACATGGCGGACATCTCGCTCTGGATCGCGGAATTTGCCAGGCTGTTATCGAGCTTATCCGAAGCGGCGGAGAGGTCTTCCAATATCTGGCCCATAAGCCTTAGAAGGGCCGCGCTGATGAAAACAGTCTCATTCGATATCTCTGAAACTAAATTCGCGGACCTTAGCGCCGCGGATTCAATTTGAGATTGAGGGCCGGCGAAACCTCTAATCATTTCCCTGGTTCTTCGATACGAGCGGGTTGAATCGAGGATTGTCTCCTGGCGGTTAGACAAATATAGAATGTCTTCCGCGGCCTTTTGAATTTTCTTTGCGATCTGGGCTTTCATTTGCTGCTGCATTGCGTCTCGCGCTTTTTTCATAGCATCCGCAAGTTCTGAAAGATTTTTCTCCAGCCTCTTGCCCTTGCTTTTACAATTTCCTTTTCCGCCCTTGCACATCGACGATTTCATGCCATTGAAGTCTTTGGGAATTTCGGGATTGTTTAGTTGTTTTTCGGCGTTTGTTTTTTTGCCTTCCGGAACAATTTGAGAATCCTGATCCATCTGTTTTAGTTGTTCGAATTGGTCTTTCAACGCGTCAAACTGGTCCTGGTTCGCCTGCTGAGGGTCTTGCAAATCTGCAAGGGACGAGGAATCTTTCGAGCAGGAGGCCTTTTCATTTAATTCTTTTTGATCTTGAAGGATTTTTTCGGCAAGCTCCGCCAATAAATCCATCTTTTGTTCGATAGCCAGTTGTTTCATCAGGGCAAGAGATCGTTCAAGGTTTTCCAGAAGCTCTTCGGCGGTCATCTGGAACTCCTCAAGCGCTTTTTTCATTTCTTCAGGGTCCATTTTTTGCATAGCTTCTTGAAGCTTTTTCATGGCCTCTTTCAATTCGGGCGTAGAGATTTCCTCCATCAGGTTTTGAAGCTCCTGCATTTTCTCGGCGATCTCATCTCCAATCAGCTTGTTCTGTTCGAGTTTTTCCAGATTTTCTTGCATGTCGTCCGCAAGCTGTTGGAGGTTGTTGGCTATTTCCTGTTGTTTCTCCAGTACGCCTTTAGCTTCCTGTTGCGTCTCCCATTTGACTTCGGTGGCTTTCAGCATTTCCCGGGCCATATCGCTGATTTTTTCCTGAAGCTCTTGTTGTTCTTTCATTACCTCTTCAATATCATCGATTTGCTGTTCCTGAGATCCTTGAAATTCAGCCAAAATCTCATCCAAACTCGGAAGGCGGGCAATGAAGGTTTTGCTCTGGCTCCATTTTGGGCCGGATATAATATCGTTATCGCTTACCTCGCAATAGTAATATATAAGATCGCCCGGCAATGGGCCGATATCGGTGATTTTCCAGAGATATCTTTCGAGTTTTTCCAGTTCTCTTTTATCGCTGAGCTTGAATGGCATTTTGGCTGGTTTGCCTTGCTGTCCTTCAGATACAATCCACCATACAAGGTTCAGCTTTCCGAACCCATAATCATCGGTTATAAAAACATCAATGGGTAAAACCATGTCTTCGTTAAGATCAACATTGGCGGCGGGATAGATAATTTCTATAGATGGAGGATAATCCTCGATAAGCTGAATGTCATACCAGATTGGCTCTGGGTTAACGCGATTAGCGAGATCGCGAATAATAATTGTGTAGCGTTTGTTATTCATAATATTAAATTTAGCTGAGATGTCGCTGCCCGTTAAGCCAAGTTGGAGTTTAGATGAATCCGAAAAAAGGAGATAAGCCGTTTTCAGGGGCTTGTTGGCTTGGCCGGTTATCTTTACGGTAGAACCTTTCAATGCCGCGATATTGCCATCGTTGGGAGCGCCTTCGCTGTTGGGCAGGCCGGTATAGTCAGGATAATCGATTTTAATATTTACATTCACCAGCCGCGGAGGGTCTACAATATCGATATGGATTTTTTCTGATTCTATACTGCCGGATTTCGCGTATAGGTCCAGGGATCTTTTGATTTTCTTGAAGTTATAAGAAAATGTCGGAATGCTGTCGCTTTCTGTTTTTGCCATAGATTCGTAAGCCCATTCGCCGTTATCGAATTTAAAAAATAAATCGATTTTACGGGGGACCCTGCCTTTGGCTTCGGCTTCGATTAGAAGGTCCCGGTTTCTGTAAAACTCTCCGCCGGCAGGGGAGAGCGCAAGTTGGAATTGAGGAGGTTTTTTATATTCCGAAAGAGGATGGGCGTATAAATTCCACGACTGTTTTATCATGCCTGGATTTATTAAGAGCCCGGCCACGGCCGCGGCGGCCAGGATTGCGGTTTTTATTGACGCCGAAATCAAGGGTTTTGCGCTTATTATTACATTTGTGTCAACTTCCGTAATTACGCCCCCGGCTTCTTCGATGGTTTTTTCAATAAGTTCGAGAGAATAATTTTCCCGGTTTTGCTTTGCCTTGTCGTATAGCTCCAGAGCGCCGATCAATCGAGATTGAAACTTGCCGTAATGGCTTTCAAGCCTGCGGGCAACATAAAGAAGGCCCGGCTTTCGGATTAAAGGCCTTATCGCGGCAAAATAAATTGATACAAAAAGCGCGGCAACAATGAGCAAATCAATTGTAAATCTTATCGTCTTATCGGGCCATCCTAATAGCGTAATACCAATTAGCATTCCGAAACAGAGCAACGCCAAGCCAAGAACATATACAATCCCTTTTAATGTACCGAGGTAGGCGAGCTTTCTCTCAAGGGCTTTCAGTTTCTTTGCGATGCTGACATACTGTTCTTTATTTTGAGCGGCCATAATAATTCTCTGTTAATTAGTTAACGCGTAAGCGACGAGGTTTGCTCCCATTTTTAGGGCGGCAAGCCTTTTTTCCGGGGGATCATTGTAAACTTGCGTGTCTTCCCATCCATCTCCAATATCGGATTCATAAGCGAAAAACACGCAGACCCTTTCATCTATTATAATCCCGAATCCTTGAGGAGGTTTTTCATCATGTTTATGGATTTTAGGAAGCCCGTTGGGGAAATCGTAAAGAGTGTGATAAATCGGGTGAGAGAAAGGCAATTCCACAAAATCCCGTTCGGGAAATACTTTTTTGAACTCTCTGCGAATTGCATCGGCAAGCCCATAGCTGTCATTGGCGAAAATAAATCCGCCGTTTTCAAGGTATGTCCTTAACGCGGCAGTTTCATCTTCGGAAAAATCTATATTGCCATGGCCGGTCAAGAACAGAAACGGATATTTAAAAAGCATGGGGTCCGAGGCTTGGGCGTTGATTTCCTCATCATAGATGTCTATGGATGTGTTTTCGGCTAAATATCTATGGAGATTCGGGATTGCCGAACGTCCCCAGTACCAGTTTCCGCCGCCATCATAACGAAGCCGCGCCACAGTTACCGCGGATGGTTTTTTGACGATGTTCCGCTGGCCGATTGAAACTCCCCAAATCAGCGTTGTTATCAGTACGGTCAGGATAATTTTATTCATTTTAATATTATACGCCCTTCGGCTCCGTTTTGTGCCAATAAAACATAATTAATATGGCCGTTTTTTTCGAAGATAACGGCCATTTTCAAGATAATTGATTTTTGGAGGAAGTCAATCGGGAATGAGATCGATTTTCAAAATTTATAGACGATTTACGCTATGAAAAAAGGCCGGGCGAGATCACCCGGCCTTTCATTTAATCAATTACGCTATTTTCTTTTAATTTTGTCTTTCCCGTATTTTAGATCAATAAAGGCAGGTTTCGTTATCTGCCCTGGCAATGATGTCACCAACGCCCCTCCCGGCGGGCAATCGCCGCAGGGAATGGGTCCGGCGCCGCCTTTGAAGAAGCTCACGCCGTAAGTAATATCGAGGCCGTTGTATGAGCAGCTTGAGTTAACATCGCCACAATAGTGAAAATCAGGGCATAACGCGCAAGGATCGCACAACGGTAGAGCTCCGCCTTTGAAAAACGCTACGCCAAAGGTAATATCCAGCCCATTGTAGCTGGCACTGCCGTTTACATCGCCGATAACATAATCACAGCCCGCTCCAGCTCCTCCGGCGCCGACCCAAAAACCGGCTTCGATGGTATAATTAGGCGATGATGACGATCCGCTAAAAGGCTGTCCGATAGTTCCATTCACACCGTAGTTTGCCGATGACATCTCGCCGCCGCCGGAGGCGATGACATACCAGTCGACGGAGTAGTTCTGGGCCGCCGTCGAAATCGCCATAAACAGAAAAATCATTGAAAATTTTATGATTTTCATTTGAAACCCCCGCTATAATTTCATTATGAAGGCCAGTTTGAAATAGGGGGGAAGGTGATTTTGAGTGTTAGAATTAGTGGGAGGCGGATCTATTATGTGGCCATGGTTATAGGTAGGTACTAAGGAAACGCCAATGTTTGCCCCAAGCCATGAGGAACCATTCGCAGCCGACGCAAATGGCCCTATATCAAGATTATGATAATGGCTGGTCGCCCCTCCGGTAGCTCCGGGATTCTCGCCTGTATTAACACCATATATAAATCTATTCCTCAAATCCGGTGTGCCGCTTGTTCCGTCACAGAGCGCCCAACCGCCGGGAATTGAAGCCAAAGTTCCTGACCACATTATGATCGCTCCCTGCGGTACCATATAGAAATTGACCCCGGCAACAACGCTCTTTGCCTCACCATTTACGTGAAGCGCGGAGGTTGGATTGTTAGTGCCAATCCCAACTCCACCGGATGCCCGGATTAAGAATTGATTGTCGCCTGTTGAGGGAAAATCGGACGGTGTGGCATCGCCCCAGACAAAAGAGCCGTTGTGATTCGCCTTTGCTCTATTGCCGCATGCCAGCGAAAAAGCACCGGAAGCCGAGTTACGGTATCCGCCGGGAACCGTGGCATAAGTGCCGCTGGCAGTATCCTCTTGACCACCGGCCACGGTAGCCACA
>CAZKYQ010000043.1:4931-16936 GCA_964556975.1 uncultured Ignavibacteria bacterium | reverse complement strand
CGCCCAAAATCGTTCAAGGAATTATAGGCGAGGGCAAATCCAATATCAGAGTTTCAGGAATGCGCTCGATATCGTTTTCCGGCCAGTCTCAATGGGACGAGGGAATAGAGAATACGGGCACTTTCAAGCAATCAAAATTCCCTACGCTTCAGATGGAGCAGAAATCCCGGTTTAAGGTCACCGGAACAATCGGCTCAAAAATCACAGTGGAGGTCGACCAGGATTCGGAACGCCATACTGAACTTGCCAATACCATCAAGCTTCGATATACGGGCGAAGAGGATGAAATCCTACAAACAATCGAAGCGGGGAACACAAACCTCGCTCTTCCCAATTCTCAATTTATCGGCTATTCCGAAAATATTCAGGGGCTTTTCGGAATAAAAGCCACCGCGAAATTGGGAAATCTTGATATGACCTTAATAACCAGTCAGGAGAAAGGTTCCAATGAGAAAGCGTCCTTCAGCGCCGGCGCGAGCGAAAATTCCCGTCCGATCCGTGATTATGAATATCTTAAAAACAGGTATTTTTGGCTTGGAAGCTTTAATACGCTTACCGATTCATTAATATCGGTTGAGCTTTACACAAATGGCGAGCAGACTGATTTACGCGGCATTGCATGTGTAATGCCCATAGACGGCTCGCCCAACATTACTCAGGAGGAAGAGCAACGCGGAGAATTTGAAGACCGGAACTTCAAACGGTATGATCCAAACTTGTTTACCCTATACAAATCAAACTGGTATATTGTTTTAAACCAAACCCTGCAGGAAGGGCAAGCGCTTGGCGCGTTTATCACTTACGCCAATTGGTCCGATCCCAATAACGTTGATACCGTAACAATTGGCAACCTTTCATTCGTACCCGATTCCACAAATCCTGACAGTACTATTCTGGTTTTACGGCTTATAAAGGACCTTACTCCCGATTCAAGTTTTACTACTTGGGATTACATGTGGCGAAATGTTTATGATCTTGGCGTCCGTAATGTTTCGGCTGATGGTTTTGAATTGGATATACGGTTGGGAGTGGGGGGGCAAGATGGTTCGATTAACGATCCCGTAGATCAGGATGGCGATTGTTTTGTTTCCATTCTGGGACTTGACTCCTTAAATAATAATACAAACAATCCTGGCCCCGATTGCTTGTTTGATTTTAACAATACAGTTATTGATGCGGGAAGAGGGCACGTTATTTTCCCGCTTTCCCGGCCATTCGATTCTGATAACCTGCAAACGCGGGTACCCCAGATATATACTCTTTTACCAGCCGCCCGTCCCGAACATACGCAATATTATTTATATGTCAAAACTTCAGAGAGGGCGTCGACTTTTTCGCTGGGGCGCGCCAATATTATCGAGGGATCGGAATCCGTGAAATTAGGAGATGGCACGATTCTAAGCCGCGGCACGGATTATAATATTAATTACGATATCGGCCAAATTACTTTTTTATCGGACCAGGCCCTGAATCCCGGCGCCAATGTATCAGTTGATTTCGAATATTCTCCATTTTTCCTTCCTGAAAAGAAATCCCTATTTGGCTTCTCGGGGAAATATAATCTTTTGGATAACTCAAACATTTCATTAGCGGCGATGTACCGTGCGGAATCTGTTACAGATCCGCGGCCCAGAGTTGGACGGGAACCCAAAAAAGGGTTCGTATGGGACGCCAATTTTGCTTTCAATTTCCAGCCGGGTATTATGACAAGTCTTGTTGATATCCTGCCCTTAATAGAAGCTGACGCGAATTCGTCTCTGAATGTTTCCGGGGAGATTGCCCAAAGTCTCCCAAATCCGAATACAAAAAATAAGGCTTATATTGATGATTTCGAGGGTACCAGAAACTATACGGATATGTCAAACCGCAGGGGGATTTGGACAACTTGCTCGCAGCCGCTGGATGAAACTGGCGAGAAACTGCCTCTGGAAAACAAGTCGGGATTATGGTGGTATAATTCTTTCGACCCAATAAGAATAACGGAGATCTGGCCTGAGCGGGAAGTGCAAACACAGGATGATCGTCAAGATGTCCTATCTCTGCAGTTTTTCCCTGATTCTACGTCGGTCGCGCCGGAATCATCATGGGCTGGGATTATAAGGCCTATTTATACAGGCCTCGCTGACCAGAGCCTGACAAAATTCATAGAGTTCTGGTACAAACCGGACCCAAATGTCTCATCCGGCGCGCCTAAACTACATCTGGATTTTGGTTTGATATCTGAGGATATCGACGGTGACGGCATCAAAGATACCGAAGACAGGCTAAATGGCCAGGAAGACGGTGTTTTCCAACACGAAGAGGATACCGGTCTTGACGGTTTATTCAGCGATCAGGAGCAGGGTTATCCCGAACAGAGCGACCCGAGCGGGGATGATTGGGCTTATGATGACGATAACCCAAACGATTATTCCCGAATTAACGGCACCGAAGGGAACCGTAACGACCCCGACCGCCGCGGACGGTTTGATACTGAGGATATCAACAATAATGGTTCGCTGGACACGCAGGATGGCTATTACGAATATGTAATAGATCTTGACGACCCGGACTACTTTGTTGAAAGTTCGACAACGGGTTGGAATTTTATACGAATACCATTGCAGGACTCAAACGCATTCTCACTTAAAGGCGCTGAGGGCTCCGCTGCTTTCTCAAGAATTAATTATGCCAGAATATGGCTTACAGGAGCGGCGCAGCAATATGCCTTGCAAATAGCGCTGTTCCAATTGGTTGGAAACAAGTGGCAGGAGCTTCCTATAGCGATGCCCCAAGGCGACACTTTGAGAGGTGATTCTCTGCTTGGAGATGAAAGGTTTGAAATAACGGTCAAAAATACGCAGGAGAATTTAGAATATTACGCGCCGCCCGGAGTTGCCGGAGAACTTGACAGGAAGACCGGATTGCGGGAAAAGGAACAGTCGTTGGTTTTATCCTACCAAAATTTGAAATCAGGACAGATAGCGCAAGCATATTGGCAGCTTTTTCAACCGGAAAATTATACTCTTTATAATAGAATGAAAATGTTTGTCCATGGCGATGAAACATTGATTGACAGCTCGACGACGTTCTTTTTCAGATTAGGGCAGGATTCGCTGAACTATTATGAATATCATACGGTACTTGAACCTGGGTGGTCGTCGAATAATGAGGTTGATCTTGATTTTATAGAAATGACAAGAGTGAAATATGAATTGCAGCAAAGAATGTTGAATGATTCGACCCTGCTCGCTGACACCACTTCGGGCAATTATCGCGTTCATGGGAACCCGTCGCTTTCATCAATCAAGCGGTTTACAGTGGGTGTTTTTGTAAATCCTCCCGATAGCACAGCTATAAATCCTGGTACGCTCGAACCGGTTTCAGGCGAAGTTTGGCTGGATGAATTAAGGGTCATGGATGTTCGAAAGCAATCTGATTTTGCGGGGCGCGTGCAGATGACCGCGAAATTTTCAGATTTTTTAGATCTTAATCTGACCTACAGCAAAGAAGGCGCGGATTTCTTCCCGTTATCAGCCAAAATCCCGCGAGGCGCCACAGCAACAAGCAGGTCTATTAGAATTAATTCCAAGGTAGATCGATTACTTCCGCCTTCTCTGGGTCTGGGTATGCCCGTATCGTATTCATGGCAGAAAACTCTTTCATTGCCAAGATTGAAACCCGGTTCTGACATTATTTTGGAAGATGATGCCCGGCAAGCCGAAAGGACAGAATCAACGACGAGAGTTTATAATATTAATCAGACATTCAATAGAAATACGACAAATCCTGTCTGGAACCTGACGCTCAATAGGATCAGAACGGGATATACTTATTCGAAAACATATAGCAGGTCTCCGGCAAATCCAATTAGCGAGCAGGAAAGATACAAAGGTACCGGGAATTACGATCTTACGCCTCGCGTAAAACCGTCGTTCAGGCCGTTTTACTGGATGAAATATCTCTTATTGCCGAATTCGCTTTACGACAGTAAATTATCATATCTACCCACAAAGCTTACATTTTCCGGAGAGCTGAACGGCACAAATAACTACACTGTTAATCAGAGAGGCATTCCCACGACCTCGCGAATTAAGGACCTTTCACTTAATGCCAGTACCGGCATAGCGTTGTTTTCCTCGTTAAAATCAAATTATAATGCTGGAATGGTTAGAGATATATCTGACCCGAAAAGGTTTAAGTTAAGTGTAAACCCATCCAAATTAAAACTGGGACACGAGCGAGAATTTCAACAGAGGTTTGATACTAGTTTTCAACCGAAGATTATTAAATTGTTTGATCAGAAAATATCTTTTAACTCAAGTTACAATGAAAATTCAGATTTCAAACGCAATCCGGATTCAACGAGAACCTCAACGATGATGAATACGATTCGGGCTGATGTTACATTTAAAATTTCGGAATTGTTTCCTCGCGGCAATCAAAGAAGCCAGCCGCGCCAGCGCGGGAGAAAAGAAGAAAAAAGCGATGGCGAAAAACAGAATGGAGATGAGGATGAAGAGGGGAAAAAGAGAGTTTCGCCCAAGGATGTTTTTGGCGGGATTTTTAAAACATTAAAATCAATAAAGCCGATACGCGCTTCCTATATTAAGGATAGAAAACTAACCAAACAAGGCCTTCTGAGCAGGCCTACATGGCAATATGTTTTCGGAATTTCCGAGAACCCGAAAGTCGAGACAAAAGCCGCTACAGGGGTCAGCAACCCAAATCAAACAATATACTCCCAAACTTATAAATTTGATAGCGGCCTAAAACCGAGTAAAAACCTTGATCTGGGGCTGTCTTACAGCAATAAAACTACAATTACAAGGGCCTCCAATGAACCTACAAAAGCTGTTTCGGTCTCCTTTCCCGATGTAACGGTGAATTTTTCCGGTCTTGAGGGATTGCTGTTTTTTAGAAAATATTCCAGGACAGTAGTATATCAATTCGCGTTTTCGAAAAAAGTCGATGAAAACAGCCAGGAGGATACGGGAGAGTTAAATAATAGAGACACAAACAAAGGGTATGCGCCCCTTGTTGGTCTAAACATTACTTTTAAAAATAACATAAGAGCGAATATCCGTTTTGATAAATCAAACACAAAAGGCGAAAATCTTAGGAGTACGGGGCAGTCCGACAGAACTACCTTTGGGAGCAATACCAATTTTAAATTAGGCATTTCCTACAGCCTGACAGCGCCTAAGGGATTGAAACTTCCATTTCTCCGAAAAGTTAAATTTAACAGCCAGCTTTCAATATCGCTTGATGTCAGTATCAGGAATTCAAAAGGCGAGTCCATTACCAATGGCATACGATCAACAGATTCCGACAGAAGCGATTTTAGCATAGAACCAAAATTGAATTATCAGTTCTCAAGGTCAATCACCGGCGGTATCAGGGCCCGATGGAGCGACTCAAATGATAAGGTCCAGGAGAGAAAACACCATATACGCGAACTTGGATTAACTACGGAGATCAGGTTCTAATGGCCCCTAAGCGCGCATTATTTGTTCTGATACTGATCGCGGCCGCAATTCTGGCCTGTTCCGGAGGACCGCGGTTTGATTCCGAAAGGGCTTATGCCGACCTTGAAAAAATCTGCTCTTTCGGTCCGAGAGTCGCAAATACTCAAGCACATCTGAATGCGGGCGAGTTTATATATAGCAGTCTTAGATCCACAACCGATATATGCAGGACCCAGCAGTTTTCGGTTTTTGACTCTACTTACAAGCTGAATAGAAAAATGTTTAACATGATAGCGTCATATTATCCTGACGCAAAAAAAAGAATAATGTTGTGCGCTCATTGGGACAGCAGGCCGTTTTCAGATATGGAAAGCGATTCAAGCAAGATGGAGCTGCCTATTCTCGGCGCCAATGACGGCGGTTCCGGCGTTGCCGTACTTTTGGAGATAGGGAGAATTTTACAAAAACACGAACCGCGGATAGGAATTGATATTGTATTGTTTGACGGCGAGGATTACGGATCTGATGAATGGCCGGGCGGATGGTTTCTTGGATCAGCCTATTTCGCTGAATATTTGGATGGATATAGGCCAAGTTTGGCGATTTTAATAGACATGATCGGCGATTCTGACCTTCAAATTTATAGGGAAGCCATCTCTGAAAAATACGCGAAGGGCCTCAATGATTATATCTGGAAAATTGCGGCGGAACAGGGCTCGCTTGTCTTTATCGATTCGATAAAATATACGGTTTCAGATGATCATGTGCCTTTGCTTTCCAAGGGAATAAAAACAATTGACATAATAGACTTCGATTATCCATACTGGCATACGCAGGAAGATACGCCGGATAAATGTTCAGCGGAATCGCTTGGCGAAATTGGGAAAGTATTGCTGGCGGCAATTTTCGATGACAGAATTAATAGTTTTTAACCGCAACAGAAAATTTGGGCCAACGTATATTAATCAGGTGAAGCGCATGGAATTTAAAAAAATAAAAACAGTTCTGTTTTCCGCTCTTTTTTTGGTTTTCGGTTTTAGTTCCGCCCGATCTGACCGGGGAGCGGAAGAAACTGGCATATTGCAGGAAAGGGCCAGCGGCAGGTCCGATTTTGTTATTAAGGCCAATGTTAATTTGAATGGGGCTATTCATATCTTGTCAAATCAGACAGATGAAATAAAAGTTGCCTTTACAAAAAGCGCCAAGGCTTCCTCGAAGCCGGAGTCTAAGCGGTTCATTGATCTGATTGATCTGAAATTGAATTCAAATTCCTCCGATGAAATGATACTGGAAATCTTGTCTCCATCTCACGCCCCATGGGAGGGCAGCAATTACAGCGTCTGGCTCGAACTTTATGTTGAGGTGCCGGAAAAAATGAATATCAAGGGAAAATGCCGTTTCATGGAAATAAAAATAGTCGGGCCATTTCATGATATTAATCTGGATTGCGAATTTTCGGACATATCTCTTGGCAAAATATTCGGATCGGTTGAAATTGTTACTACCCACAGTAATCTCAACTTGAAATCAATCAAGGGAAATTTGAGGGCGGAGACAAGCAATGGGGAAATTACGGCGGAAGATATCGAAATTAAAGCCGGTTACGCTTTTTTTGAAACAACTCACGGTAAAATCAATCTAACCCGTATTCAAGGTTCTGTTGAGGCATATACCAACTACGCGCCTATTAAGGCGAATGAAATTGACGCTTCCGACGGATCTGTGGTTTTAAGGACAAATTACGCCCCACTTGACATTTCCGACATTAGCGGAGAAATAATTTGTGAAACTAATTATTCTCCGATAACCGCTAATAATTTGAAGATCAATCACGGGCATTCCAAAATTGAGACAATCTATGCCTCCATAAAAGCGCGGTTCAATGCTATGGAAAATTCCGATATATTCATTTCGAACGGCTATAA
The DNA here is from genome assembly GCA_964556975.1 of uncultured Ignavibacteria bacterium. Taxonomy (GTDB): domain Bacteria; phylum Zixibacteria; class MSB-5A5; order UBA10806; family UBA10806. The sequence goes on along the minus strand of CAZKYQ010000043.1, from coordinate 9,564 downwards.
TAATGTTGAGTTAATATTGCCATCCGATATATCTGCCAGATTGATAGCGTCTGTAGAAAAAGGCGGGAAAATTCATACAAAAGGGATTGGAATTAAACCTGTTTTACTTGATCCAACGCGGCTTGAAGGGGTTCTGGGCGGCGGGAATTCGCGCATTGAGGTTAAAGTTAGCGGTGTTGGCGACATAGATATCATCGGACAATGAATTTCTGTTCCGGGATAAAACAAATGCCATATTTTGCTGGTGTCGTATAGAAGGGAGTAAGTATGGGACGTTTTGTTGGTATTATTATTGTATTTGTAATTTTTCAAAGTATAATTTTATCGGCTGATCCCCTTGATGGTTTGGATTATCAATCGGAGTCGGTTGCGACATCAAATATTGTATCAGCGGGCATGATAAATCCGGCGGGACTGGCGTTTTTCAGCTCAATAGGAGTTAGATATTCTCACAGCTTTACCGATTCATCGTATAAGGGCGACGATGCTCTAATGATCAATTCCAGAAGGGGCTTTTTCGGGATCGAATGGCTTAATCATTCATCGGGCAAATTCAGACGAAAGTATACAATTGCTATGGGCGATAGGCTCGCGCCCAATTTTTATATAGGGTTATCCTATGATAGGTTTAATGGCAATACGCTTTATAATAAGAAAAACTCTTGGAAAATAGGGTTGTTGTATCATGCTCGGCCATCCATTGCATTGGGCTTAACGGTTGATAGGCTGAACGAACCGAGATTTCAGCTTGATAGGCAAGAAAGGCTGTATAGGCCGGGAATCGCGGTCCGTCCTTTTGGCAAGAAATATTCGTTTTCTTCGGACGCCCGTTGGATCGAAGGCGAAAGTCTTTCAAAATTAAATAGTAATTTCAGGGCCGCTATCGGGCCTTTCAAGAAACTTAGCTTCAGCATTGATTATGCTACCGAGGGATTGTGGCGGTTGGGTTTTACTTATGATTTGGAGCAGACGAAAATCGGAACGCAAGGAAGATATGACCGGGGCCGCGAATTTGCGGGCGGAAGTTATTTTATTGAATTGGGAGCGTCAAATTATGGCTCTGCTCCCAGATCAGCTGGAACGGGCGTGATTTCTTTTCGAGGAGACATTGTAGAGGAACCGGCAGGGAAAAAGCTTTTCGGGCATTCTCAAAGGTCTTTTTTCAATGTAATTTCCGCTTTGAGAAAAGGGGCGAACGACCCGTCAATTAAGGCCCTATTTATCAGGTTAGATAATGCCAGATTAAATTTCGCCTCTGCTCAGGAAATCCGAAGCGCCATAATGGAATACAGAAAAAACGGAAAAAACGTTACCCTGTTTTTCGATAACGGCGGCAATCTTTCGTATTATATCGGGTCTGCCGCGGATGAAATTTATATGAGTCCATCAGGTTATCTTGAACTGAAAGGCATATCAGCTACTGCTACTTTTTACGCCGGAGCTATGGAGAAACTTGGCGTTAAAGCGCAGGTAATAAGGACCGGGCCTCATAAAACTTACGCTGACGCGTACACCGAGTGCGGACTTACCGATGCCGCCCGGGAACAACTGGAATGGCTATTAGATGATTTATACGATCAATTCGTAAAAGACATATCGTCGGGCAGGAAAATTGTAATCGGGAAGGTAAAAGAGTTTATTGATAACGGCCCTTATACCGCAAAGGAAGCCTACGCCAAAGGGCTTATAGACGGATTAATGTATTATGATGATCTGTTTGATAATGACGATCCCAAGTATATAAAAACCATAGACCTTTATAAGCATTACAGCAAGGATTTAATAAATACGAGATGGAGCGAGCCTAAGAATATTGCGTTGGTTTATGCCGATGGCGGCATACGCTCCGGCAAAAGCGGTCGGGGCTTGCTTGGCGGAAAATCAGTCGGTTCATCCACTCTGGCGAGGGCATTGAAAAAAGTCAGAAATGACAGAAATATAAAAGCCGTTGTATTGAGAGTCAATTCTCCGGGCGGAGGGCTTTTCGCCTCGGATGAAATATATCGCCAGATCGAACTGTTAAAAGGCAGGAAACCTCTTATTGTATCAATGGCCGGCGTGGCCGCTTCCGGCGGCTATTATATTTCCATGGCCGGCGACGATATTATTGCCTTGCCGGGAACTATAACCGGTTCGATAGGAGTTGTGGCGGGCAAGCCGGATTTATCGGGGTTTTATGAAAAAATCGGCGTAAACAAGGAAACCATTAAGCGAGGAAAGCACGCCGATATTCTAAGCTTCAATAGGCCTGCGACTAATGAAGAATTATCGAAAACCCAATTGCAGATAGAGCAGTATTATGACGATTTTGTTTCAAAGGTTTCCGCGTGGAGAAACCTGGAATATGATTCTGTGAATGCCATAGCGGGCGGCAGAGTTTGGACCGGACGTCAGGCATTAAAACGGGGGCTTATCGATTCTTATGGAGGTATTTGGGAAGCTGTAGAACTGGCAAGGCAAAAAGCCGGTATTGATCCTGAAGACAAATTAATTATCGAGCCTTATCCCAAATATGGGTATTATCTGTTTGGTTCTCCCTTGACAACCGCGTTAGGCAGCGGATTTGCGGAGCTGTTTGATTTCGGCGAAATCTCCCGATTCTCTCTCAAACTGCCATACAATCTCAGTATAGAATAGGAGAATTCATAAGAAGCAATGCAATAATTTTGATTTTCAAATATTTTTTTTACTGGCATTTAAATAAAATAATTCCCATAATATATTAATGACCGCTTTGAATTACTTGAAAAAGATCAATCTTACCGGCTGGATATTTATCGGGATCATTTGCGGGGTTCTCACCGGATGGCTTGTGGGCGAACCCGCTCTCGTGATCGCCAATCCCCTCGGCGATATGTTTATCCGGCTATTGCGGATGATTATAATCCCGCTTATCGCGGCATCGCTTATTGCAGGTATCTCAAGCATTGGCAGTGGCGAAGGACTCGGGCGATTGGGCTGGAAGACATTTATCTATTACATGTCCACATCAATCATGGCAATCGTGGTCGGGATGATAATAATGAATGTCGTCGCGCCAGGATATGGCGTAAACCTTGATTTGGGTAAAGCGCCGGAAGCATTGACGGCATCGAAATCAGTATGGGATTCGGTTTACGGCCTTATTCAGTCAATGGTGCCGACAAATCTCGTTAAGGCACTGGCCGACGGCGATATACTGCCTTTGATTTTCTTCTGCATCCTGTTCGGGGTTTTCATAACGCGATTGCCTGAGAAAAAAAGGGTGTTGTTTACCGATATCTTCTCGGCGTTTTTCGATGTTATGATGAAGATCACGCATGTTGTTATCAGTGTCGCGCCGATTGGGATTTTCGGATTGATAACAAAAGTGGTAGCTACAACCGGCTTTGAAACGCTTGTACCGCTATTGAAATATTTCTTCTGCATACTGGGCGGGCTTATGATACATGCTTTCCTGACATTGCCGGGGGTTCTTCGGTTTATCGGGCGAGTCAATCCCATCAAGCATGCGAAGGCTATGAGTCCCGCTCTTTTGACAGCCTTCTCGACAGCGTCATCCGGGGCAACGCTTCCCCTGACCATGGAGCGCGTGGAGAAACACGCGGGAGTATCAAATAAAGTAACAAGCTTTGTGCTTCCCATGGGTGCCACTATCAATATGGACGGCACAGCGCTTTACGAGGCGGCGGCTGTATTGTTTATAGCGCAGACCTACGGCATACATCTGAGCATAGTCCAGCAATTTATCGTCGTGTTGACCGCATTGGCGGCGTCTGTTGCCACCGCGGCCATACCTAAGGCTTCGCTGGCTACGATACCCATGATCATGGCGGCTATCGGCGTGCCATTCGAGGGAATAGCTATTATTCAGGTATTTGACAGGATACTTGATATGTGCCGCACGACGGTTAATGTTTGGTCCGACTCCTGCGGCGCTGTTACAATAGCCCGCACCGAAGGCGAGACCCCGCTAGTTGAGTGAAAAATAGTAATACTTAAAAAAGGTTACATATTGTAGGGACAGAACAATGTTCTGCCCTACTGCTTTTTAACTCTCAGGTCTGTCCAAATAATAAAATACCGTCATTGCGAGAAGTCCCGCTTTCAGCGGGACTCGCAAAAACGATATGCAGGATATCACCCTCAGGATGTCGCTTCGCTCCATCCTGAGGTATAATTTTAAATTTACCTCGCCTCAACAACCTCAATCCCCATCTTGCCCATGACACGATTCAACGCCCCGACCTGTTTGATCAGGTCGCCGGTAGTTAAAGCGATATGTGTCGGGTTAATCAGGTCCTCGCCCCACGACGGGTCCATCATCACCCACTCCCCGACAAACACATCGATCCAGGCATGATAACCGAATCCCTCGCCAGGCGGCCAATACACAAGCCCGGTAACCGGTCTTGCGGGTATTCCCGCGGCGCGCATCAAAGCTAACGCGAGAGCTGAATGCTCCCCGCAGTCGCCCTTTCGGGTCTGCAATGTCTGCAATGCGTTGGAGAAATCAGGAGTAAATTCTTTTTCAATATTCTCATAAACCCAGCGGTTGATTTTCTTCGCGGCTTCCCATGAGTTTTTCTCATTATCTGTTATCTCCTCGGCCAATGATATTATCTCGTCGGAATCCGATTGTATATAGACATTC
>CAZKYQ010000043.1:0-4831 GCA_964556975.1 uncultured Ignavibacteria bacterium | reverse complement strand
TATCTCCTCGGCCAATGATATTATCTCGTCGGAATCCGATTGTATATAGACATTCGCCTTTAAAAACGGCGCAAGCTCCTCGGAGCCGAAGGGCAGGCTCAGGACAGTTCTTGGATTGTCGCTTTTATTTATCTTGGCTATAAAGTTATTGTCAGACACATTTAAGACGGCTTGGTTTTTTGTCTGAAGCAAGTCCCCGCTTTCAATTCCGGTAATCCGAAGTTCCGCGTATTTCAGAACCATTGGGTCTTCGATTTTATTTTTCGGATGTATCAAATTATCGGATAGAAAATCAAAACTGTTATCGATCATTTTAGCCTGAGTTTTGCCTTCGAGCTTTAGCTTGATCCCACCGCCGAGCGTTAGCTCAAGCTCCCTGCCGTTCTTATCGAATATTGATTGCCCGGAAAATTGCATTTCTGCAATGGTAAAGCTCATTGTGTAAACATCGGTAGGCACGCCATTGAGGTTGTATTCGCTTATTGACTCTACTTTCATTTTTGTATGGACTAATCCGGTAAGGGGCGGCGTGGCTTCAAAAAACGATGAGTTGATGCTATCGCCGACGTTTATCTCTCTTGATAATATTTTAAGGTTCGGTGATTTCATGTTGTCCAAGTTATCAAGAGGATAGTCGAAAACCTTCTTTGTTGTTCTGTTGCCAACATCAATAGATATAATATATTCGTCAGCTTCCTTCATTCCATCGACCAGCATGGCCCCTGTTACGCTTGAGTATTTCAGCTCGCTTGAGAAAAGCTCTCCGCCGGGGGATGTATAAAATCTCGTATCGACGACTTTCATGGTGTCGGTTTTACCAAGAACATTGAGGATGATTGTCATTGACTCTCGCGTCTGCCAGCCGGCAACGGGCTTGTCGATTTTCTCTAATGACATCTCCGCAAAACCGGCTTTGGCCCCCTGCATATAAACGCCGTACCATTCTGTTCCGAGGAGCTTATCGAACCTGGCCGGATCAAGATCGGATGATTTGGCGGCTTGCAGGTTAAAGGCAAATAAGAAAATTGAAATTAAAACTGATATTTTGGCTATCATAATTTCTCTCCTTAATATCGTTTGTAATAATATACGCTGATTATGTTTCAAATCGCAAGTTTGCATGAAATAACAATTGAAAATTATATTCCAAAAATCTTTATAGCCGCTCCTGAAAAGGCGATAATTCCACCGGCGATAGCGTGTATATATTTTTCAAGGAAGTCGGTCTTTAGGGCAGCCATGCCTTTTAAACCGGCATAAACCATCACCGTCATGGTTGAAACGGTGATAATTCCGAATACTGATATTATCAAAATCAACACATGCCAATTGTGTGATATAGCCGGGAACATCAAAAGAGGAATGAGGGGTTCGCACGGGCCGAGGACAAAAATAATGAACAATGTCCAAAAGGTAACGGATCGAGCGTTGGATGAGTCAAGATGTTTTCCCTTGAGAAGGTGCGTGTGCCCATGGCCTTTGCGCCCCCGCAATATTCCCCAGATTCCATACGCGAGGCCAAAGGCAATCAAGGCGTAGCTTGCAATATCTCCCCTTACGCTTTCAACCGCTTCCAGCTTTCCGAGGGCTGTCCCAAGAGCGATTCCGATGGTCCCGATAACGATTGAAGATAAAACATGCCCGATACCGCAAACACCGGTAATAACCATCGCGCGCGGCATTGACCACTTTCTCGCTCTGCCTATCATTATAAACGGCAGATAATGGTCTGGCCCGATAACAGTATGTATGAAACCAATAGATAGCGCGCCAAAAAGAAGAATTAAGATTGAGCTTTCGGACATTAAACCTCCACAGAAATTATATCAATATCAACAAACTCATGCCGCAAAAGATCCGGGCGGTATTTAGTTATTCATCTGCTTTAGTTTTTCAATTAATTTCGGCAATATTTCAAACAGGTCGCCGACAATACCGTATGTCGCGACTTTGAAAATCGGGGCCTCGTCGTCCCGGTTGATCGCGACAATCGTTCTGGATGATTGCATGCCGACAAGATGTTGTATAGCTCCGGAAATTCCACAGGCGATATATAACTTTGGATTTACCGTTTTTCCTGTTTGTCCAACCTGATGAGAATATGATACCCATCCGGCGTCAACAATCGCCCTTGAAGCTCCAGAAGCCGCGCCCAATGTTGCGGCGAGCCCTTGAATTATTTTATAATTGTCGGCTTTTTTCAAGCCCCTTCCGCCTGATACAATGATGTCGGCGTCCGTTAAGCTGATCTCCTGTCCGCCTTCGGATACGCTTTCTAATATTTTGGCTTTTGAAGCATGCTTTGATTCGTCATAAGCCAATGCAATCGTTTCTCCAGTCCGGCTTTCGTCTAATGGCGGTTCGGGAAATGCTTTTGGACGCAGAGTAGCTATTTGAGGCCCCGGTCCGGCAGGGGAAACTTTGATAAAGGCCTTACCGCCATAGGCAGGCCGCGTAGCCAAAATGTTATCACCGTCCCACTCTATTTTTGTTATATCCGCGGCAAGGCCGGACGAAAGAAATGCGGCGAGCCTTGGGAAAAGCGATTTGCCGGCAAACGTCGCCCCGCCCAAAACAACCGCGGCGTTCTCAGAGTTAATTACATCGGCGAGTATCTTGCAGTAAGACTCGTCAAGATAGCCGTCAAGCGCGGGAGCTTCGCATGTAATTACCTTATCCGCGCCATATTTTATAAGTTCATCGGCTAATTGAGATACACCATCGCCAATCAGCACCGATGTTACTTTCCATGATTTTTCATTTGCAAGTATTCGAGCCGTCCCTACAGCTTGCTTGGCTACTGGAGTTAACGCCCCGTCTTTAATTTCCGCAAATGTTACAATACCAACGCCGCCCGCCATCTATGTCTCCTTTTTTAATTCACTTAATATTTCAAAAAAGATATCATCATAACTTTTATCAATATTTTTCATCGCTTTTGCCATATCGTCATATTCAGGGAAAATAATTTCGCGCTTGTCCAGATGTCCGATTTTAACCGATACATCGCCTCCGGAAGTCGCGATCGTGGTTTCCTCCTTAAAGAGCTTAATCCTTGATATCGTCTGCACCCGTATGCCCAGCGTAATTCCTCTGCTAAAGACAATTTTCGCAAGCTTTTCAAGGTCTTTTTTATCGCATAGTACCGATAGCAATTGGCCCGGCCTGTTTTTTTTCATTACTGTCGGCGTAACAAAAACGTCAAGCGCTCCCGCGGATATAAGTTCCTCGAAAATGCCTCCGAGTATCTCCGGAGAAGCGCGGTCAAGGTTTGTCTCAAGAATTTTTATAGTATCATGATCGAATTCTGTTCCGGTATCGCATGTAACAACTCTGAGAAGGTTCGGCAGCTCGGGAAGATCGCGGCTTCCCGCGCCATAGCCGATTTCCTGAGGTTCGATAATTTCCGGGACCTCGAATTCCGCTAATGTCGTCAGTATTGCCGCGCCGGTCGGAGTTGTCAACTCAGTTTCGATTGTCGTAAGTCTTATGGGCGTTTCTATAACAAGCTCCGCTGTCGCGGGCGCCGGTATGGGCATTATGCCATGTTCGGTTTCAATCCGCCCCGTACCAAGCGATAACGGCGAGCAAAAGACTTTATTTATGCCGAGAAGTTTCAGTCCGGCAACCGCCCCGCAAACGTCGATAATCGCGTCAACAGCGCCGACCTCGTGGAAATGGATTTTTTCTACAGGTTCTCCATGGACTTTCGATTCGGCGTTCGCGAGCCTGTTAAAAATCGCTATTGATTGAAGCTTGATTTCATCGTCAAGCTCGGATGCGGCAATCAAATCGACAATATCTTTGGGATTTCTATGTTTTTGTTTGCCGGTTGTTGTTACGTCGAATTTTGTTCCCGCAATATGGTTTTTTGTAACCTTTTTCATGGAGATTTCATAACCTGAAAGGCCAATTTTATCGATCTCGGCTTTAAGCGACTCGAACGAAAGGCCGGCATCAAGCAACGCGCCGATAATCATATCGCCCGCCGCGCCGGAAAAACAATCAAAATACGCGAATTTCATTTATTCTCTTGTCCTTTTCTTCATCTTCTTAATTATCTTCAACGCCGCCATTGCCGCTCCGAAACCGTTGTCGATATTTACAACCGTAATACCCGGAGCGCAAGAGTTTAACATCGCAAGCAGGGCGGCAAGCCCGCCAAACGACGCTCCATACCCAATCGATGTGGGCACGGCTATAACAGGCGCTGAAACCAAACCTCCGACAACAGATGCCAGCGCGCCTTCCATGCCCGCCACAACTAATACAACCGAAGCGTCCTGAAGTTTATCATGGAAAGCCAGTACTCTATGTATACCAGCTACTCCAACGTCAAAAATCCTTTCGACATTTCCTCCGAAAGCCTCCAGAGTAACAGCGGCTTCCTCCGCAACGTTCATATCCGAGGTGCCTCCGGTTACAATGGCGATCGGGTCGGAATTAATTATTGTCTTTTTTCTATTAACTTTCACGATCATGCGAGCGTCATCGAAATATTTAAGTCCCTTAAATTTGCTGCTGAGTTTTTTATAAACAGACTTATCAACTCTGCTAATGAGAATTTCAGAACATGCCTTGTTCATGCTTTTGAATATTTCCATTATCTGTCGGTCTGTTTTTCCCGGCGCGAATATGACCTCAGGCGTTCCGGTTCTTTTTGCCCTGTGATGGTCGATTTTTGCAATTTTGATATCCTCGAATGAGTAGGCGTTTAAAAGCTCGAACCCCTTTTTGGCAGTCAGCTTGCCAGCCTCGATTTTATTTAGAATTTCTTTTATCTTTTTTGAATCCATAGACAATCAATGAATTTTTTTAAGTAACTTCTATG
>CAZKYQ010000042.1:6157-16993 GCA_964556975.1 uncultured Ignavibacteria bacterium | reverse complement strand
GTTTCAGTATGATGGCAATTCGAACAATTCTGGTCCCCTTGCTCGCCGGCATAAGAATGCTCATGCTTCCAATCCAGGCCGTGCACAATCGCGGACATTTCAGCAGGGCGGGAATGGCAGGTTTCGCATTCGGATTTCGCGGTTATTCCATTGTGGCATTCAAAACACTTATCCATAGCCGGATAATTATTTACGCTCAATTTCCCGGATGTTTGATTTACCTTATTATGGCATTCAAGGCAATCGGATGAGGCCTTGTTTTTTGTATGCGCGGCGTGCGAGAAAATCACTTCGCGCTCGCTTGCTTTTATACCCATTGGATCATCAGGATTAGTATGGCATAACGCGCAATCATCCGGTTCTTTTTCAATAGAGTGGCAGTCGGAACATTCGTCATGAGTGGGGAAATTAGTATCGCTTGATAATTTGCTGCCGGTTACTTTATGGCAATCAACGCATTCTATTTCCCGCTCGGTAACATGGGCTTCGTGGTTGAAGTTCAAACCCGATTCTACGGGTTGATAAGAAGCAATTGCTGACGTTAAAAATAACATAATTATGATTGAGTTCATCGGACGCCACCTCCTCCGAAAATTTCAGATTTCGTTTTAGAATAAAAATTATAATCCAGCCGCAGGTAAAATCGCATATCATAGTTAAACCCGGCGTTATTTAACACCTGAAATTCACCCCGCGATGTTAAATTATCAACTAATTCATATCTTGCGCCAAGGGCAGTCGCCACAGAAGATTCGTAATCATCTTCATCGGAATCGAGTTTATAGCTGAACATATCGGCTCTTGCGTAAAGACTTAACTTTTCGCTGGTTTGGCGGCTGATTGCGGTATAAACGCCGATTTTTACCCCGCCATTTCCGTCGGAGAATACGACCCCCCCGGATTGTCCTTTGTATATTCCGCCGAGTTTTAACCGGATATTATTCTCATCTTTGAATTTCGTAAATGATATCGAACTATAAGCGTTAAAGTCGGGGGAGACTTTGTATGTCGGACTCAATCTTACTTGATGGTATGGCTTCGATTTTACCGTTGAGAAAAAATTACTCAGCCTGAAAGTCGGTTGGCTGTATCTGTACTCAAGGGCAATTGAATGCCCTTTGCTGCACCGATACCTGGACCTGTAGTTTACCAGCTTTGTTCGTTTAAGCTGCAAATCGTAATCAACGCGCGCCGATTCCCTGAAATTTCCTTTCCGGTAAGAAAAATCAACACCGGCCAATTGGGCGTCTGTTTCTTTATTATATTGTTTTTGCATAAAAGAAACATTGAATTTCATTTTTTTCGCGGTGTTAATACTTATCTTGCCGCCCATTACATTGTAATCATCCCAGCCGTTTATTTCATCGTATGTGAAAAAAGACGGCCCGGGCAGAGTGCCGGCGTACCCGGTTACAGAAAACAGCTTTTGGTATTTTACTCTAAGCTTGACCCCGTCCATAGTGAATCCGCCAAGCCCTTCGTACGTGAACTGTCGTCCGGCTTTGGCTAAGACGATCCTGTTTTTCGATAGGTATTGAATGTAAGCGCCGAATACTCGAAAATCGGGATCAGTTCCAAACTTAGTGGAAATATCCGATGCAAAACGGCCGCGTCCGAAAAAAGACAACCCTGGCGTAAGGGCGTCCTTAACATTAAATCTGAAGCCCTGCAAGGACCTCAAATGGGATTGGCTTCCGGGGTCTTCGGTTTTAAATGAGTAAAATTCTGTATAGATATTTCCATTAATAGCGGTTGCGCGGGTCATTGGCACAACCGCCCAAATAAAAGCCGCAACCCGAAAAAGAAATATTATTTTTCGCAAAACTCCTCCTTTTTTTTGGAATACTAAGAGTTACTGAAACAGCATGTCAACACTTATATGCCATTTATCGCCTTTAAGCATATAGTCTTTAAAATTAAGCTGAATTAATTAGCTTAACTAATATCCGCAGGGTTTCCGATAATCTGAACTCTTACCATTTCGCCAGCCTCAATATTATTTACATTGGTTGGAATAACAATAAATCCATTGGCGGTGGTAAATGCTCTTACCGCTTTTGAGGGCAAATTGTTTTCCGGAATAGCAAGAAAACCATCATCTACAAGTTTGATTTCGGCCCCGACAAAATGAGTTTTTCCTCCACCGCCCTTTATTTCTTTTTCAAGACGGGCGACAACTTCCGTTCTGCGAACTTCCCGCCTGCCGCACATTTTCAAAATTGCAGGCCTGACAAGTTCCTCTAAAACAACCGCGGTTGAAATTTGATTTTCGGAAATTCCAAATACCGGCATATCATTATATATGCCGAAAGTCAAAGGTTTTCCGGGGCGAATAGCGACCTTCCAAAATTTTAAATCCATCCCAATCTTCTGAAAAACCGATTTGACTTTTTCAAAAACATTTAGGGATGGTCCGGTCGAAACAATTATCATATCGCTTTCGGATGTTTTTTCAACCCTGACCATGATGCTGTCCTGATCTATGCCGATAATTCCCAGATTGTCGGGAATTGCTCCAAATTCCTGAAGATGGGCCTGAATCGCGAATGTGTTTGCCGATCTGGTCTTGCCCATATCATCCGACTGGCTCGGCGCTATAAGATCATTGCCGGAAACAAAAAAAGAAACTTTTGGCTTACGATGACATATTACTTCGGTCATCCCAAGCGCGGCCAAGGCCCCTATGTCGCTCGGATTTAAAACTCTTCCCTTGGAAAAGACAAGTTCGCCTTCTTCGATTTCGCCGCCTTTCATTGAAATATGCTCGCCGGGTTTCTCGCGCTTATATATACTCACTTTCTTAGCGTTTTCCCGAACGATATTATCCGGGGGAATTATGGTATCAGCGCCTTCGGGCAAAGGCGCTCCCGCTTCTACCATGACGGCATGCCCTGATTTTACTACATCATTCCATTTGTCGCCCGCTTTAATATTGCCGTCTATAATAAGTGAAGCGGGGTTTCGTTGTCCGCTATTGGCCGCGTCCATGCTTCGGATAGCGAACCCGCCAATCTTTGCCAAATCGGCGGAAGGAATGTCGAAACCGGAAATAACATCATCGGCAAGTACCATTCCCACAGACTCCATAACCGGGACCTTTACAGGTTCAAGAATCTTCGTATGATCCAGAACAATCTGCTGGGCCTTCTCAAATGATATCATAATACCTTCCCCTCCTTTTGAAGGTAAATTCAACCATCATCCGACAAAAACCTAAAACTGTCGGCTTGAAACACTTGCAATTTAGCTAATACAAAATCGAGGACTCTGATCTAATTAATCAAAGGGGTCCCCTCCAAACCCAAAAAGACTATTTACTTTTTATTAAGTTGTCAAGAAAAATATACCCATTTTACCAAATTAATTTATGGCTTGATTTCTAATGGTTTTATTCCAAAATCGATGTTGCCAAAGATTCTTATGCCCTTTTTGAGGGCATAAATAAAAAAGGGCCGATCAAAAGACCGGCCCCAAAAAGTTTTTCAAATAAGATTAATTGCTCAAAATGTCCGCGTACTCATCCGGCGTTGATAACAATTGCACGGCCTTTTTGACAAACGGATCGGAAACCAGCACAACATTCTCATACACTGCCGATTCGCCGTATAGCCGCGTGAGGATATCTCTTTTAATCCCGCGCTTGATGAACTCCATATTTTCATCGAAAGTGATTTCCTTTTTGTCCTTAATTTTAGAGCGGATTATTTCAAGATCAGCCGCTATGACATCTTTCACATTTTCTTCTTCCGCGATTTTTTCCAGTTCTTCAAGTTCGGTCTCCATCCGGTTTTTGTATGTAAATTCCATTTTTTCCAGATGTTTCTCAAATTCCGCTACTATTTCATCGGTTACTACAAAGTCCGCGGGCAGGTCCGGATGCTCGGTTGTATATTTGATTGAGAAATCAAAAAACGTGGACAGCCTGTCGAGATTCAGCATGAGCGCGTTGTATTTATCTCTTTCAACAGTAATATCGGGCGTAATCCCTCCTCCGCCGTAAACTATGCGTCCGCCTTTCGTGTGGAAAATCTCCATGGCGCTGGAATCAACAGCCGCCGTATCGGCGCTGGCAATCTCTTTCGGTTTACGGCTTGAATGCGAATCTTTCTGTATGCATCTTCCTGACGGCACGTACCATTTGGCGGTGGTCAGTTTCAACGCAGTGCCCTCGGAAAGCTGATATATCTGTTGAACCAGCCCCTTGCCGAAAGTTGTATTGCCTATAATAACGCCCCTGTCGGAGTCTTGAATGGCTCCCGCGACAATTTCTGACGCTGATGCGGACATTTCATTTACCAGAACTACCATTGGCAAATCGGAGATTTCCGGGTTTAGTGTAGCGTAATGATTGCGGTTTTGGTCGGAATTTCGACCTTTTGTATAAACAACTTCCGTTCCTTTTGGCAGAAAATGATTGGCGACTTTGACAGCCTGATTCAACAAGCCGCCTCCGTTGGAACGAAGATCAAAAATCAGCCCGTCAATATTTTCAGCGGTTACTTTTTCAATCGCCGCCTTAATTTCGTTATCGGCTTCCTCGCCAAACCTCGCCAGCCTGATATATCCTATTTTATGATTGTCTTTTTCAATGACGCCCGCGTAAGGCACCATCTTAATTGTTATGACAGCTCTTTCAATAGTATATTCAAGCCTATCTCCAATGCCCTCTCGCTTGATCGCCAGGTCAACTGTTGTTCCAGCTTCGCCTCTCATTTTTTGCGAAGCTTCCATCGTCGACATGCCTTCCGCCGATTCTCCGTCAATTTCAACTATTCGGTCGCCGGACCTCAAGCCCTGCCTGTAAGCGGGCGTGCCTTCCATTGGGGCTACTATGGTGACCCAGTTGTCTTTAAGAAATATCGTCATTCCCAGCCCGGAGTATTTTCCGGACGTTGCTTCCATCAAATGCTCGAAATCGCTTTTTTGCAGAAATTCCGAAAACGGATCGAGGGTTTCGATCATTCCGCCTATCCCGGAATAGATTAGCTCGGTAATATCGGGTTTGTCAACATATCGGGCATTAATCTTAAAGGCGATATCCGAGGCCAATTTTACCAGCGAATAAATTGAATCGCCTGAACTTTGCGCGAAAGTTATCGTAACTAAAGAGATAATAATAATAATCGCCACTGACGCTGACCCGATCTTGAGTTTTCTTTTCACTACTCCTCCGTATTTAAAATCAAACTTATTTCGTAATAAAACAAAATTGTTCTCTATTCTGTTTCGGTTATTTTACTGGCTGCAATACCATAATGTTGCCGAAATAATAAGACCTATCGCAACCAAAACGCCAGCAAGAAAATTGGCCCCCGAAACCATTAGAACTCCCGGAATGAAAACAGCCGCGATTAAAGCCCCGTAAAGATCGGCTCCATAAAGAGTTGCTCCGCCTGACCGCCCCCGGCTTTTATGTTTTGCAAGGTATGCGAACCCGCTTCCAGAGCAAACCCCTGACATTAACGATATCATGTATAGCAAAATCAACACAATTTTCAAACCAAATTTTAATTCGATAATCAAGGGCAGGGCCGGAAGCAAAGCTAAAAGAAAAATAGCCGGCAGCGGAAAATAATAAGGTTTGGCCAAATCACAGTAATGCGCCCCAAGCGCGAGGCCTGCCATAAACACCGCCAGAATCATCCCAATATGCAAATAAAGGCTCCCAAAAAGAATTTGGAATATATAAAGAACAAATATTTCCGCCGCTAATCCAAAAAATCCAAACAAAGTAACCGCGGAAATCGGCGCGATATCAATCTTCTTTATTGACCAAAAAACGATCGGGATTAAAATTAATAACGGTATGAAAAATAACAGAAAAGGATAGCTGTAAATCTGAAACAGGCGGCCTGTTCCGCCGAACATGCTTCCCTGCCAGCGAAGGTAATGTATGATCGATTTTGGTTTGAAAAGATAGTTTGAATTCTCAGCTTCGGGTATTTGGTAATTTTCCAGGCGATATGCGGAGAGCCTGTTAAGAATCAAAGATTCATTAAAATAGGGAGATTGAAGATTCAATTCGCTAAGCGCGGTTATCGGATTGGGAATTTCAGTTTCTTTCTTTTTTAAACATACAAATCCCGCTCTGGCGCCGGGTATAACTATTACCGAGTCAAAATTACTTTTTAGTGATTTTCGCAGAGAAGATAGATATCCGCCCAAATCAGGGGCGATGTAATTTTCGTCGGCGTCAGAACTTATATAAAGAATGCCATCGGCTTTGAGCATGTTTCGGCATTTTTTGAAAAAATAGCCGGTTTCGATTCTGTAATCGCTAAGATTTCCTCCCCCATGAAGCATGATGTTTACTATATCGTATTTGACCGGGGGCGAAAAGGAGAGAGGATCTCCTGTTGCGAAATCTGTAGAATCATAAACTCCAAGCCGAAAGAACGACTTGTCGCTTATAAGCTTTGTGGCGGATATGCTCAACGGCAGATACTTCTTGGATTCAACACCCTCGAAACCTATAAGCAGGATACTTGTCGCGTCCGGCCTAAAAAGCAGCGGCCATAAAAGCGCCTCCTCCGATGATTGCCGGTCTGGTAAGGTGCTCAAATGCTTGCCATTATGCGTTAAAGTCAGTTGGCCCTCTCTTGAATGGACAGCCCAGAGGCCGGAAAAACCATGTGATGTTTTTATTGTTTTAAATCCGGGCCAGCGGATATCGAGGCACGTCTTGTCAAGAAAGGGGCCAGAAAAAATCCCCGCAACAAAACCGCCCGCGATTATCAATAGTGCTATTTTATCGCGATTTATTGACCTTGAAATCTCTAAACCCGCAAGGAGAAAAAGAACCGCGAACCCTCCGAAACCGGCCAGAGAAAACATCACCGAAAGCAAGCCGCCAACAACCGAACCTATTGCCTCATTTCTATAAACGACCGTAGTTTTTGATTCCGCTGTTATAAGAAGAGGAAACATCATTCCATATAAAATACCCGATGGGAACATGCCGATGATAACGAGCGGCAGAAAGCGTAAAGGATCTAAAATTCCTGTGAAAAAAGATGGGTAAACAAAGATAAAAACAGCCAGAGGGATTTTGATTATTGCCGAAAAAAGCCAGATAGCAGGCTGGCGGTCCTTTGTAAATTTCATACCGATAAATGATCCCGTTCCAACCGCCGCAATCCAGCCTCCGATTGCCAGCGCGGCGTAAAGTTCACCCCCAACCTGTGACGAAAATATTAATTTGATATAAACGGTTTGCGTGGCAATTGAACATATCCCCAAAAAGAGGGCGTCAATTAGATGAGATTTGCTGTTTTTCAAGACCAAATGCCGGGGATCGTATGCCCGCATTTTTTGCATGCGCCGTTTTCAATTGAGTTTTCGTTGATATGAAAACCGCTTCTTTTAATCACAGCTTTATTACAGCCGGGACAATATGTGTCCTCGCCGTAATGGCCGTAAACATTGCCAACATAAGGATAATTAATGCCAGCGTCTTTGGCTATTTTGTAAGCGGCTTCGAGGCTTTCAATCGGCGTTGGGGGAAGGTCTTTTAAAAGATACTGTGGATGAAAACGAGTAAAATGAATCGGGACGTCAGGCCCCAGCTCTTTTAATATCCAATTGCAAAGATCAGTTATTTCAGCCCCGCTATCATTGAGGGTCGGCACCATCAAATAGACGATCTCTAACCATTTTCCCGATTCTCTTATGGCCACCAGCGTATCCAGGACCGGCTTTAATTTGCTGTTGCATATATCATCGTAATATTTTTCGCGAAACGATTTCAGATCTATTTTCACCGCCGCAAGGTGGGGGAGAAGCTTTTCAAGCGGCTCTTTTTCTATATAACCCGCTGATATCATAACGGAATTAATATTATTTTCATTGCCGGTGATCGCGCAGTCTTTCATATATTCATAGAAAATCACTGGCTCGGAATAAGTATAAGCTATCGATTTGCAATTTTGATCGACCGCAGTCTGCGCAACATCGTTCGGCGTCATTTTGAAGCTTCTAATCTGCTCCGGCCTGAATTGCGATATCTGCCAGTTCTGGCAAAATTTACAATTGAGATTACATCCTGCAGTCGCGATAGAAAAAGCGTTGGTTCCCGGAAGAAAATGAAATAACGGCTTTTTCTCAATCGGGTCTATATTCGCGGAACACGGATTGCCGTAAACAAGACTGTAATATTCGCCGCTAATATTTTCCCTGACTCCGCAGTAACCTCTTTCTTTATCTCCTACGAGACACTTGCGCGGGCAAAGCTCGCACTCAATCTCGCGGGCTTCATGCTGTTTATAAAATTCAGCCTTATGGTAAGTATTAGGATCGAGTTCGCCCGCAACCGCTAAACTTTCCACATCAAGAAAATTGTTTATATTCCCGGATATTGAAAACGGGATCATACTACAGCCAACGCACATCCCTGATGTCTTCAGGAAATTCCGGCGGCTGGTGATGTCTTTTGAATTAAATTTTCCCATATTTTCAAATGCCCCGGATAATTATATGCTCATTTTTAGTTTAACAATCAAAAACTAAAGTTTCAACAGATTTTTGATTTCGTTCGGAACAAGGATTTTTTTGCCACAGATAAAATTCGTTCGGTTGCGCGGTACGACTTTTTCAAAATAGCAGTTTATTACCGTAAGATTCTTATGCTTATACTGTAAAATTTCGTCTGCCGGATTTGCGTCCGGGGCAAATCTGAAATTTCTATTTGAGATAAATTTGCTCCTGTCGGCGGCCACAAAGATTGGTTTTTTGGATTTTTCTCCAGAATCCAAAGCTATTTGAGTTCCTGTCTTATTTATAAAATATGATTGAGTTACGGCGTCCGCGCCGAGAAATATCGCTCCGGATTGCTTTATAAGTTTTGGCATCATGGAGTCCGCGCCGTAATTTACTTTCAACCCTGCCTTTACTAATTTCCTGGCCGGAATCGCGGCCTCGCGTTTTGGCCGGGACTCCGCAATATTAACTGTACCTTTCCAGCCCTGTTTTTTTGCCAGAAGAATAGCATCTGTAATAATTGATGAATTTGACAGCGTAAAAATCGATCCGTATCTTGTGATCCTTTTTGCCGTTGTCGCTACTGTCCATTTGCGGTTTTGATTTATCCTATGACGGTAATCTTTTAGCGATATTAGCGCCTGATTTCGGGCCGAATCGACCAAAAGGTTTTCAACATAACGCAAAAGGCCAAGCACATTTGCCATATTGCTGAAACGATTCCGCAAATTGAAAATGCTGTTTTTTATGGATCGCGTTGATGGCGCTTGAGATTGGGAAAGGATAGAGGTTAGCCAACGGTAAATCTTGCTTTCAATAATCGCCGCACCGGAGGTCCGATCGTTTATAATCGCTTCCAGCTTTTTATCAGACGACAATCCTTGTCGTGTTTTTGAAATGGGTTTTGGCAACTTTGCCTAATTCCTCCCGCCCATGTATTTTTAAAAACTTTTTGCCGGCTTCGTCAACCGGAGGCCCAGCTCCTTTGTGAAGCGCCACATTGAAATCTTTCGATAATCTCTCCAGCCTGCGAAGAAATTCCGCTCTTGCTAATACGGATGCCGCCGCGACGGCGGGAACCGATTCGGCCCTATGTTTCTGTATTAGTTTTGCCGCCCGTCCTTTATCCATCAACGCGGTTTCAATCAGGCTCTTTTTGCCGAACTGATCGGCGACAACTTCTTTTGGGTTTGTTTTTGCCAACAGGTTTTCCAGCGCGCGGGCATGGCCCCAGGCAAGGAGCTTGTTCAAATTGCGCATTTTGTTATGAAGCTCGTTGTATTTTTCAGGGCCGATTACTATTAATTCATAAGGAGCTATTTTTTTTATTTCTTTTTCCAGAATTATTATTCTATTATCGCTGACCCGCTTGCTTTCTTTGAGGCCGAATTTGACAAATTCTTTTTCAATTTTTTCATTGGAGAAACAGGCCGCTATAACGAGAGGCCCGAAATAATCGCCCTTGCCGGCCTCGTCAATTCCAATAATGCCGTCAAGCTGTCCGCGTAATAAATCGCCCTGCAAAATGATTTGCTTCGGCTTAGTTCACTCGCTCGAGGTATTTTCCCTCGGCGGTGTCAATTTTGATTGTTTCGCCGATTTTTATAAAAAGCGGGGCTTTCACTTTTAGCCCTGTCTCAACCACTATAATTTTTGTGAGATTGGAAACAGAATCGCCTTTTACTCCCGGCTCGGCTTCGATAACTTTCAAAACAACGGAGGAGGGCATATTGATCGAGATAGGAATGCCCTCGAAAAATAGGATTTTATACTCAATTGTCTCTTGCAGATACCATTTGTTCTTATCAACCTGTTCTTCGGTCAACTCAACCTGTTCGTAGGTTTTGGAATCCATAAAATGATATGTTTCGCCGTCTTTATAAAGATACTGCATAGATCGTTCCTGGAAATCCGGCTTATCGAATGATTCGCCGCCATGGTACGTCCGCTCTATCACCTGGCCGGTTTTCATGTTTTTCAACTTTGTCCACATTTTGGCCTTGCCTCTGGCCACTTTTTGGTTCTGAAAGTCAACTATTATATAGAGTCCGCCCTCAATCGCCAACTTCATCCCTTTTCTAAAATTATTCGTACTTATCATTTCGCCTCCATAATCTAATTTTACATAATAAATATCGGCGGGGTTTTTGGCAAGGCTTATTGCCATTATTCAAATCATTTGACGAATTATAAATAAAGTTATAAATTGCGGAAACTTTTGGCTGGTTTAGCAGTAGTGAAGATGGGTTTGAGTACCATGCGGCTTTCACTTTAAGGAGAGATTATGGCGGCGACATTATGGGATTGGACAAAACAGTTGGGCATTGCGCTTATTTTTGCCCTTATGATAAAAACATCAAT
>CAZKYQ010000042.1:0-6057 GCA_964556975.1 uncultured Ignavibacteria bacterium | reverse complement strand
GGTCAAACAGTAAAAGTCGTGAATAAACAGGTTTATGTCGATGGAAAGCCGGTTGCTATGCCGGAATTTGGACATATGGACACTACCAGGATCAGTACCCATTATAGCGATCGGTTTGAATGGGGCCCGGGCAATCGGGATAACATGCCTGAAAAAACGGTTCCCAAGGGCAAGCTCTTTATGATGGGCGATAACCGCGACAACTCCTCCGATTCCCGTTTTTGGGGATATGTTAATAGAAAAGACGTTTTGGGTAAGGCCATGATACTTCACTGGTCCTGGAGCCCCTGGGATATTACCGACTCCAACCCGCAGAACCAGCCGCCGAAAAATGTTTCTCCACCGCCTCAGGTTTCCAAAACCAATCCGTTGTCATTAGTGGAATCGATTGCCTATAATATATATCACCTTCCCGAACGCGTACGCTGGGAGCGGATCGGCGATCTGATAGAATAAAAGAAATTGCGATATTAAATTCAAAGCGTCGGACGGCATCGCCGGGCGTTTTATTTTGTGCTCGCCAGAGCGCGCTCATTGTTGTTTCTGGTTGCCGTCAGGCGCTTGGCAACCAGCACGGTTTGTCATTTCCGAAATCTCTTGTCGGGAATATAGCATGTCGGCAGGTCTCGGGGAGACCTGCCCTACGGCTGAAGTTATCTAAATATCATTCATCAAAAAGATCATCAAGATTGCTTTTGTCGTCTTTGGGCAAGGCCTTCGACCTATCCATCAGGGCGAACTTGTTGTCCTTGCCCCGGATCACTTTGAAAAGCACAAAGTCATCATCTTTGGTTTCATCCAGAAGCTTTGTGAACGCTTCATAGCCATCAACTTTTTTGTGGTTGATCTCTATGATAGTATCGCCTTCGCGCAGGTCGCCCTTGGCCGCTATTCCGCCAATCTCGACATAAGATACAAGTACGCCTTCTTTAGTATCAAGAAGGTATAAGCGAAACACGTTTTCAGTTATTTCCTTTACAGTAAAACCGAAAGAGGTCTCAAATTCATCTTCTTTTACTTTTGGTTTCTCGCCTATGCTAACTGTTACTGACTTCTCGGAGCCGTCTCTGTAAATTTGCATAGCCTTTTTTTGATCAACATCGGATTGCGATATGGCCATTGTGAAGCTATTGAGATCGTCATTCTTCTCGGCTCGGAGTTTTTCACCATCGAACTCCAGTATGACATCGCCCTGTTTCAATCCCGCCTTTTCAGACGGAGAACCGGGAGCGATATCGGCAATTAATATGCCCTCAAGCTCAGGGTCGCCAAGGTATTTGGCATAGCTCCGATCAAGCGGTTGAAGAATCAGCCCCAGCCATCCCCGCTCTATTTTACCGGATGACTGAAGTTTGTTTTTTACGTCTATTGCAATATTGATAGGGATAGTAAAACCTTGAGTGCGGCCCAGTCCGCGGGAATTTATGCCGATCACTTCGCCCCGAAGATTTACCAGCGGCCCCCCGGACGATCCCGGGGCGATAGCGGCATCGGTCTGGATAAAGTCATTTAGAATCGGCGTTAACGAGGGTACATTGAGGACCCTTCCCTTGCCCGAAACAATTCCGAATGATACCGAGCGGTCAAATCCGTATGGATTTCCGACCGCGATTACCCATTCTCCAACCTGGATAGAATCCGAATTGCCGAGCTTGGCGGCATGCAGTTCAATGTCGTCGGGAACATTGATCTTGATAAGCGCCAGATCAGTCAGCTTGTCCACTCCGATAACCTCAGCGGGATATTCACGGTTTGACTCAAGCGCTACCATGATTTCAATATGATTATCGACCACATGCTCATTTGTTAGGATAAAGCCTTGATTGTCTATAACCAGCCCCGAACCCATGGACTCATATCGCTGGTCGCGTTTTTTCTTTACGACCTCGATATGGACGACAGCCGGTTTGATTGCTTCCGAAACCGAAATAATCAACGATTTCATTTTATCAAATATCTCAAGACTGCCGTCATCGGCATGCGCGAAGCCGGAATTTATTACTAATATTAAGACTATAATTAAAAATCTTCTCATTTTAAATTTCCCTTTGTCTTTTGCTTACCTACAATCATACTCGCATAAAGTTTGCGCAATGATAATCTAAATGAAAGGATAATTCCAGAAAATTGATTTAACTTTGATTTTTATTTAAAATCCAAGGAACGAATTCGGCATTCCATTTTTGCATTTAATTTGGGACAAGAATTAGACGTTTGCTATCAATTGCCGATATTAAATATGAGCTAATTTAAAAAAAACAAAATTATTCGCTAACAATTTATGGCTTTGAGGCGAATTTGACAATGTAATCTGCTTAATATCAAGGAATTACGCAACAAATGCCAACTTTTAACGGATCGGAACTTTTTTCAGAAAATCAAGTATTAGCAATAGAATGATGTTGACATAATAAAGACAATTTTCTAAATTGATTAATTGCGTAAAATTAGGAGGCAAAAAAATGAAATTTTGGGGTCAGTTTAAGGGCATAGCATGGGTGCTGATTTTATGCGGTATTTTCGCTTTTATAGGAATGATAATCGGCTCTGATTTAAGCATCCCCAAAAAACTATACGCCGAAAGCCAATTTGAGCAAAAGGAAGCCGCAAACTCCGGCGCTGATTTTGAAATTGTCGGGCAAAGCGGCCATTCGCCGTTTGTGTATGTGGCGCAAAAAGTTAAGCCGGCCGTTGTAAATATCTCAGCCGAATCAATGTCGGAAGATAAATTCCATTCTTTTATGGATGATGAATTTTTTAAGCGGTTTTTCGGAGTGCCTCCTGAAGAAGGAAACAAGCCGCGGAAAAGAATGTCCGAGTCTCTTGGCTCAGGATTTATTATTTCTGAGACTGGTTATATTCTTACAAATAATCATGTTGTCAAAGACGCTGAAAAAGTGACGGTTACTCTTTCTGATAAGCACCAATATAAAGCAGAGATTGTTGGAACAGACTCTGAGACCGACCTGGCCGTATTGAAGATCAGCGTTGATCATGATCTTCCGGTAATAGAGCTTGGCAATTCGGACTCGATTCTTGTCGGCGACTGGGTTATGGCAGTAGGCAATCCGTTTCCGCACCTGGGTCTTGACCGCACGGTGACCGTGGGAGTTGTTTCGGCCAAAGGACGCAAAGGCTTGATTTTCGGCGGCGATATTCCATCTTATCAAAATTATATCCAGACCGACGCGTCTATTAACCCCGGCAACTCGGGAGGCCCTCTTATTGATCTTAATGGCCGGGCCGTGGGAGTTAATTCGGCAATTGCAAGCCCTTCCGGCGGTAATGTTGGAATTGGTTTTGCGATTCCAATCAATCTCGCGAAAAGCATCGCCAGCCAGCTGAAAGAAGGAGGAATCGTCTCGCGCGGATATCTCGGTATTCTTCCTCAGGATATTACCCATGAGCTAAAAGAGGCCCAGGGATTAAAATCAACCAAAGGCATTCTTGTGGCTCAAGTCGATGATGGCACTCCCGCCGATAAAGGGAAATTGGAAGTCGGCGATGTGATAATTGGCTTTAATGGCAAAAAAGTAACGGATGCGCAACAGTTTAGATTCTTAGTGGCGGACGCAGGCCCAAATGCCGAAACCGCTGTAGATATTATCCGCGATGGCAAAGAAAAACGATTGCATGTTACGCTTGGCGACAGAGCCACAATTCTGGACCAGAGCAAGGGCGGAGACAACAGGTCCGACAAGCCCAAAAGCTGGCTTGGGCTCGAAGTCGAAACTCCGACAAAAGAACATGCCGAACGTTTCGGAATCGAGGTTATACCCGGGGCATTGATAGTTTCTGTAGAGCAGGGAAGCCCGGCAGATGACTCCGGCTTGAGCCGAGGCGATATCATACTCAAAATTGCCGGAAGAAAAATAGAAACCGCGGGCGATTTTTACGATGCGGCGGATGAGTTGAAAGATAGTTCCAAGCCCATATCATTTTATATTCAAAGAGGAAGCGCCAATGTTTTTGTGGCAGTTTCGCCAAAGTAGCGGTAAATATGGAACTTTCCTTGAATAAGTGTTTGTTTAATAAGAGTTTGCAGTAAACGGATTTTTAGTAATTTGTCCGAAAGGAGATTAGTTGTCCAAGACAGCTAGGAAATACCGCGATGAAGATAGGTCTTTAGACCTTTATTTGCGCGAAATTGGCGAAACGCCATTGATTACCGCAGCAACAGAAGTCGAATTGGCTAAGAGGATCAAAACGGGCGATCATAGGGCCCTTGAAAAATTAACCAAAGCCAATCTTCGATTTGTCGTTTCGGTCGCCAAGCAGTACCAAAATCAAGGTTTATCGTTGGCCGACCTTATCAACGAAGGAAATATAGGACTAATGAAAGCAGCGAAGAGATTTGATGAAACCAGGGGATTCAAGTTTATTTCTTATGCCGTCTGGTGGATAAGGCAAGCGATCCTACAATCATTGGCGGAACAATCAAGGATTGTCAGGTTGCCCTTGAATCGAGTAGGTACTCTGCATAAGATAGGCAAAATGTCATCGTCTCTTCAGCAGGAGTTTGGCCGCGAACCTTCAGCCAAAGAGATCGCGAAGAAATTATCTCTTTCTGAGGGCGAGGTTTCAGACACCTTGAAGATCTCAAATTCTCACCTGTCTCTCGACGCGCCTTTCTCCGTTTCCGAGGATAACAGCCTTATTAATATTCTCGAAGATGAAATGCAGCCGTCGCCGGATGAATCGCTTCTTGACGATTCATTGCGGGTGGAGATTGAGAAAGCGCTCGATACGCTGACGCCAAGGGAAGCGGAGGTTATTAACCTATATTTTGGCTTAGGCCATGACAAGCCTTTGACCCTGGAAGAAATCGGCGCCCGGTTCTCTTTGACAAGAGAGAGGGTTCGCCAGATAAAGGAGAAAGCTATACGCAGGCTTCGCCACGCGTCCCGTTCAAGAAGTTTGAGGGCGTATTTGAATTAATACAATTTTGTAAAGTAGTTAAAAAGGCGGGATTTTCCCGCCTTTTTTTTGTATCAGGATGGTTTTTCCGTTTTGGGAATTGTTGACGATTTATTCTCTGCTCTATAACCAAATCGCGTTTTATACACGGCGCTCAGACCTATTGGAAAAATGATGAAAATAAAAATGCTGATAACTATCCAACTAAATATCATAATAACTAAATTGCCGGTTATTAGTTGGACAAGGAAAAGTAAACCGGGAAGCAAGTAAAGATATAGGCTGCCATATAGAAATCTCTTGAAAGTTTGATTGTCTGTTTGTGAAATTTTCTGGCCGATCAAATTGCTTATGGCCGTGGAGGATAATACGGTCGCGGCTAAAAACGCCATTGGCAGGCCGAGTAATGCCACCGGGATGCCGATAACCGTAATAATCAATCCGATAAATGCCAGAAAGCCGAGAAAGTATATGAGATATCCCACAAAGAATGATTTTATAAAGCCGTCGTTTTTTATGTGTTGCTCGATTCTTTTTACATTGGTTTTCATCAATGAAGCACAGGTTGCGGTTAAAATAAACCAGATAATAAAGATAATGGAAAATACAAATGCCATAATTCTAAAGACGGATCTGTCATCATCTCCAAAATCGGTTGATGGTCTATGTGTGCTAAAGGTGACTGAGCCGACTCTCGATCCAGGTTCATGTTTGATTTTGCCCGAAATTGCCACCGCGCCGTTTGCGATATATCCGGTTGACGTTATATAAATATCGCCCCAAAAAGTGTTGACTTCTCCTTCTACCGTCCCGTTGACAATTACATCGCCAAATGCCGAAACCACATCGCCTTCGATTATTTCATCTTCCTCAATGGTAATCGTACTTCCGAACCGAATAATATCGTTGTGGGAACTGAAATCTTCGTCTGGGGTTTCGGCGTATCTGAAAATAAATGTGCTGTCATTATCAAGCCTTAAAAAGATACTATCGCCGTCCAAAATCAATTCATCGATTTCGAACCCTTCGTCGAGCCCCTCCAGAACAGCGCCGATTCCTTTGTACCTTTTTTCCAGTTTCTGGATCTTTTTTTCAAGGTCTGTTATTGAAGAATAATGATCACCTAAAGCATCTTCAAGC
>CAZKYQ010000041.1:0-17976 GCA_964556975.1 uncultured Ignavibacteria bacterium | reverse complement strand
CCGTCGCGGCGGATCGTTAGTCGCCCAGCTTTAGATGAGGATACACGCTGGCCTTCAACTTCTACGGCGACAGGCGTTAAGGAGATAACTATGGTTTCGGAAAGATACGGCCCAACAGAAGATTCGAACTCTCTCGATTGTCTATAGCCGAGCCTTCGGGCTATTAGCTTGTAATTGCCTTGGGGAATATCATTAAAATAAAATTCTCCATTGATATCGGAGATAGACGTTTTCCCGTTATTGATTATGGATATCGCCGCGCCGGGAATCGGATTGCCCGTAACGGAGTCGATTATTTTGCCGGCTATTTTTATTTCGGACTGGCAAAAACCGGAATGTAATGGATAGAGGATAGTTATTAATAAGATTGCTGTTAAAAAAACCGGGCTTCGGGCTTTATTCTGAAAACGCCGTCGCGCCGGTAAAATTCTGAGTACCATCCCTGACCTCGCCCACGAAGGTTGAAGGAACTATTTTACGATGGTATCCTGACTTACGGGCCCGTAGCGGGCGGCCGCGCCTTCCCCTCTTGCGAGTGTGGCTTAAAGCGGCGCTTATCCGATTACAGTAGCGGGGCTGTGACGGTATCTCACCGTCTTCCCATCGGGGCTTATGCCCTGTTTATCATAATTATTATATTAGTTTTATTGAGATTGTCAAGTAAGAAAAAAGGGGCCCGACTGGCGCATACGCGTCATAGGAAAAGTCAGGGCCATTTATGTGTCAGGATGGAATCTTTGACATTCCTACGGATCCGTATGGACCTGACACTGCTTTGAGCCCTCAGGATGTCGCTACGCTTCCATCCTGAGGGATACAAATTTATATTTCGCTAAAAGTCGGGACTTTCCAGTCCCGATAGAAAAGCGTCAAATCCCGGAGGGATTTGACCTACTTCAAGAGCGTCATGCGTCTATTGTAAGAACCGCTTGCCGTCGCCAGCCGATAGAAATAGATGCCGCTTGTAAATTCATTGCCGTTCCAGCTTACGGCGTGATTTCCGGCGGGTTTGAATTCGTTAAGGGGCATATCCACAATCCTTCCAAGCAGATCATAGATAACGATTTTCACATTGCCCGCTTCCGGCAGACTGAATGAAATATTCGTCGAGGCATTGAATGGGTTGGGGTAGTTTTGAGCAAGAGCGAATTCTTCAGGAATTACCGTTGTTATGTCATCCGCTCCAGTAGCGCCCCAGAGGAATGTCAACGCGGCTTCAATAATATCCTCACGCGTTTCGTATCCGGGGTAGCCGTTGTAAATCCCCTCTATGCCAAATCCGATTGTTATCGCAGCATAATCTCCGGAGACCCCCACGCCGGCCGTATTTCCATCGCCATAAACCAGTAACTCTTCTCCTCCGTTCAGCATGGTCAAAGCATCCATTGAATACTGGTTTCCCGCGCCGCCATTACCGGCCGTTAATACCTGAAAACCATTAAATGGCGTACCGGCAACTCCGGTCGTCAAGTGGTTATTGTCCTGGCCCTGGTAATCGACCTTCAGATAATCGTTCAGAAGAGTAATATCATTGGCATCGCCCCGTTCGGAGAGTCGTTGTACAAAATCCTGGCTCGTTATCAAGAGACGCGAGCCAAAATCCAGATAATTGATCAAACCGCTGACATCCGCGGGCGGCATTGGTTCGGTACGGGTATCGCCTGTAAACCAAATAGTTACCAAATATTGATTAAGTATCGATGCCGGGGAACCCTGGCTTGATACGTCCCAGATGTGATACGGTAATTCGAGTGATTCCATCGCTTCGATATAGTAGGTGTGTTCGTCAAGTCCGCCGTCATCATCAACAAGCAATATATTCGGCTGTCCGACCAAAATACGATACTGGAATTCCTGCTGGTAATCTCCGCCAGCCGCCGTGAATGTGAGCGTGAATTCTACAAAGCTAACAGGGAAATTTGAGGGCACGGAGAATACCAAAGGATCATTATCGTTATTGAAAGGAGTGTTCAAAGGCTGCGGCCCCATATTTGATATCGAATCGGAAAATGTTATTTCCGGGTTCGCGCAACCGCCTGTTACTACAAGATCATCTACCTGGGCCCGTACATTTTGAGCGGAAAATATAAGCTCCAATGTCTCCCCCGGGTCCGGCAGACCGTTGTTATTTCCGTTGATATCATTAAATGTTACGCTGAGAAGTTCATATAGCGGCAAGCTATATTCAATCGCGAAATCGGCGTACATGCTGGAATCGGAATCGGAGATATTGGCAACTGAAATCTCCGACGGCCCCCAGTCATAAAGCCACGCGTCAGGCGTGGAGAAATCATCGAACAAACGATTATTGGTCGATCCCGGCCAGGGATCGCCGTTATCGGCGCCTCGGTTGTTCTCTAAATCGAACTCGCCGTCGGCCTGCTCAACCGCGACTTTGTAGTGAAGCTGGTTATTATTGTTCGGTACTTCTTCGTCAACATGCAAAATCAGGAGTCCTTCGCCAGGCAGACTTAAATCGAAGCCCATCATTCGCCGGTTTTCAGCAAGGAAATATTGACTGCTTGGAATTCCGAGGCTAAACAATTGATATATATCCGGATCATATTCAACAGCGTCTATTTGCTCTTGAGCCATCTGTTCGTTGACGACATAAGGCGAAACCCAGCCGAGAGCATATTTACACCATGCATCAAAATGGACAGGCCGAGCGCCGCCGCCGCCCCATGATCCGCCTGCCATTATCGACCACATTCCAACGCCATTGGAATCGTAATCGTAATCGTAAAGATCGGGAAGGCCGAGAACATGGCCAAATTCATGACAGAATACGCCTATGGTAATCAGTTGGCCGGACCCTGTTTCCTCAGGTTCCATCGAATACCTGTAAACTGTTACATTATCAACAGGGATATGGTAGCTTGTGACCCAGGCATGGGAATGAATGAAATTCACATTGCCTGTATCCTCATATCCGGGGCCAGCATGAACAATAAACAAAGCATCAACAGCCCCATTGCCATCGTTATCATAAATAGAAAAATCAATATCGGGATCGGCCATTAGCACGGCATCTTCCGTCATACGCTGGGCATTTCTCGGATAGCTTCCAAAGCCGCGCTGACCGTCAACATAATATGAATATAATTGGGGCATCCTGTACCATTGGGTAACTTCGCCGACAAGATAGGCCTGGCCATAGGATGTTTCGGAATAGTAATCGGACATGCTTCCAATGGGCGTGGTATCCCGGGAAAACAACAGCGTGTCAAAATCAGCCGGCTCTGAATCCAAGCCGGCATCATGGGGCATGTCGTCAAAATCAACCAATAATATCAAACAATGCAGCGTATCGACATCGTCGGCCACTCCCCATCTTAAAGGATCGGGGTTCGGCGCCCATACTCCCTTTTCACGCGCGATTTTATCTTTTAATATAATTTGACTCAATTGCCCGTTGGATTCCAAGGCCTTGATTACTTGCGGCGATAGACTGACAGCCCAGGCCGATGATGCTATTAAAATCAATATTGCGGT
Organism: uncultured Ignavibacteria bacterium; assembly: GCA_964556975.1. GTDB lineage: Bacteria > Zixibacteria > MSB-5A5 > UBA10806 > UBA10806. The sequence goes on along the minus strand of CAZKYQ010000041.1, from coordinate 14,481 downwards.
TATAAGAATTTTGGGTTTCATTTATCCTCCCGGAATTTGCGGAATATCTTCTTTCTAATTGATTAATATATAAAATTATTTACAAAAGTCAAGCGGACGGTTTGCATATCTTTTTGATTGGCAACATGTTAATAAAGCGTGGTATGTCAATCGGATGGCGTAATTATATCTGTTGTATACATAACCTAATTCTTGATTATTCCATCGCGGCCATTTGTTTAAGCATCTCATCAATATTTGTTGTAGGAAGTCCGCAGGCGTAATTTCTGCATACGTAAATAGTAGCTTTGCCATTAATGGCGGCTTGCGTGTCGATATATTCAGCCAGTTCCGCTATTTCAGGCGAATCAACATCGGGGCGAAAGACTACAACCTTATTTGGCAAGAATCGGGTGTTTAATATTTTGATCATTTCTTTAGTGTCGTCCGCGCCGTCATTGCCTGAAATGACAATTTCATAAGAAGAGCCGGTTCCAAAATCGAGAGCGATTAAAAGCATCGTAAATCCTGTCGGCGCCCTTTTTACTTCATTTAAAAACAGGTTGCCGATCAGTTCAGCTTTTTTCTCTAATTCGGAATTAGCCGTAATTCTTCCCAATCGCAATAGGTTGTACGCCGCAACAGAATTGCCCGACGGAACGGCCCCGTCATAAATTTCTTTTTGCCGAACCAATAATTGTTCGCCGTCATCGGCGGAAAAATAAAAGCCATTATTCAAGTCGTCCCAGAAATGAGTAATCATTTTATCATTGATTTCAAGCGCGGATTTGAGATATTTGACATCGAACCCTGTCTCATACAATTCTATTAATCCCCAAATTAAAAACGCGTGATCGTCAAGATTGCTTTCGATCCCCGCTTCACCGCCCCGATATCTATGCATCAATCTTCCTTTTTTGTCGCGCATATTTTCGATGATGAAATCAGCCGCTCTTTCGGCGGCCTTTTGGTAACGCGGCTCGTCCAGAACCCGACCGCCCATGGCCAGCGCGGCGATCATAAGGCCGTTCCAATCGGTCAGGATTTTATCGTCCTTGTATGGATGTATTCTTTTCTCCCGCACATCAAATAGCCTTTTCAGAGCCGAATTCATTTTCGTTTGAAGCTCGCTCCGCGAAAACCCCATATCCTTTGCCAATTCGGGCCAGGCCTTTGTCAGATAAATAATATTATCGCCCGTCTCTTTACCTGTGGCCTGTTCATTGAAATTTCCATTACTCTGAAAATTGTATACTTCTAAAAATAACTCCCCATCCTCTTCGCCAAGGACCTGTTTTACTTCATCCTCATTCCAAACATAAAATTTGCCTTCCTCGCCTTCGCTGTCGGCATCCTCCGCGGAATAGAAACCGCCTTTGGGATCGGTCATATCACGTATAATATATTCAAATATCTCTCTCGCCGTTTGGGCATATTCATCTTTCCCGGTAACCTGATAGGTTTCAACAAAGGCCATAGCCAGCAAAGCTTGATCGTATAGCATTTTTTCAAAATGCGGAAGAAGCCACTCCCGGTCAGTCGAGTAGCGGTGAAAACCATAGCCCACATGATCGTAGATCCCTCCTCGCCTCATAGCCTGCAAAGTCTTCTCAACCATCTCCAACGCTTTCGGGTCGCCCGATCTTTTCCAATACCTGAGCAGATACAGAAAATTATGGGGCGTTGGAAATTTGGGAGAGCTTCCAAACCCGCCATATTGTTCATCATAGGAACTTGAAAACTGCTGAAAAGCCTGGTTCAAAACCTCTTTATCAAGTTGTCCGGTTTGAGTGTATCTGCTTGACTTTTGCAATGCGGTAACAAGCTGATCCGCGGATTTTATTATATCATCGTTTTGGTTCTGCCAGACTTCTTTTACCTGCGGTATAAAATCAAGCATCCCCACCCTGCCATATTGGCTTTCTTTGGGTATATAAGTAGCGGCGAAAAACGGTTTTTTATCGGGGGTCATTAAGATAGTCAAAGGCCAGCCTCCGCGATTTTTCAAGAGCCGGGCGGCGGTCATGTAGATATTATCAAGGTCGGGACGTTCCTCGCGGTCAACCTTGATACTAACGAAAGCGTCATTCATCAAAGCCGCCACTGAATCGTCCTCGAATGATTCATGCTCCATAACGTGGCACCAGTGGCAAGTGGAATATCCTATAGAAAGAAAAATCGGTTTGTTTTCTGATCGCGCTTTCTCAAACGCTTCATCGCCCCATGGATACCAGTCGACGGGGTTATCGGCATGCTGGAGAAGATACGGGCTATTTTCGTTGGCAAGGCGGTTTTTTCCGATAGGTCTGGCACTAATCTCTGTCTTATTGCCCATTGCGCAACTCACTTCCCTTGAGATAATTATTATGGTTGATATAAGAGATATCGCCACCAAAAACGCGACGCCCGTTTTTATTAATTTTGTCATTTCTCCCTGCCTGCATAATTTTGAAACCGCTGGGACGAGACTTGCCCGCCCCGACGGTAAAAGCTCTTTCCTTTATGTTCGATGATGAGTAACTAAAGGATATCGGGGATTGTTCCTGATGTGGTATTGTCGGTTAATATTGATATATTGCTTGTAGGGGCGTTTGAAAAAACGCCCTAATGTGAAAACGGGCGTTCAATTGAACGCCCCTACGAACTCTTTTCGTTAAACTTTATCATATTTTTTGTGTCGAAGGCATTAACGGTATGTTTTATTCGGGGACAATTCAGGAAGGGATCGTGGAAAAATCCAAAATATCGCTTTTGATAGTCATATTTATATCGGCGTTATTATTTATGGATTGCGGTGAACTAAAATTTGAATCCGCCTGGCTGGATAGGGATATCATCATAGACGGTTCTTATGATGAATGGGAAAATCTACTGAAATTCTCCGAGGATAAGAGGATCACGGTCGGGATGGCGAACGATAACAATCATTTATATGTTTGCCTGCTATCAGCCGATGAGCACCTGCTTTTGCAATCGCTTGCCGCCGGGTTTACGGTATGGTTTGATCCGTCCGGAGGAAAAAAGAAAGAACTGGGCATCCGTTTTCCCGAAAAAGGTCTGATGAAACTGATCAGGCCGCGCGATAGGTCAAGAAGGCCCTCCCCCTCAAGGTTAATAAGGCAGATTGAATGGGATAAAACCTCTGTAGGGCTGATACAGAACGGCGAAACAAATCGTATAAATTACTCTGAACTTAACGGTTCAGATCTGGAGCTTAGAATCGGGGAGATATTCGGCAGGTTTATATATGAATTGAAAATCCCGCTTAGGGAATCCGGCGAATCGCCATTCGGTATCAATGTCAAAAAAGACGGGCGGTTGAACCTCGGTTTTGAGGCTGGAAAACAGAAATCGCCCGATGAACACCGGAATAGAAGCGGCGGTATCCGTGGCGGGGGCGGGCGCGGCGGCGGTGGACGAGGCGGCAAAGGGATGGGCGGAGGTCGATCCGGCGGCAGAGTCGCCCGGCCCGATATGCCTGAACGGCTTGAAGTATGGATAAAAGTTAAACTGGCTGATGGTAATCCTGATTGATAATATTGGCGGGGCGATTAATGTGATTTTTTGTAGGGACAGAACAATGTTCTGTCCCTACCGTAGCGAATTGATCTTGGATTAATTATTTCAAAAACAGCATCTTTCTGACAGCTTTCGATTCTCCTGAAAGCCTCGCGAAATAGATGCCCGCTGAAACCTCGTTTCCGGGTTCGTCCGTACCGTCCCAGGTAACTTCCTGCCTACCGGCAAAGGGAATACGTTTCACCAGTCTTCCGGCGATATCATATATTTCAACAGACCCGTCCCCATCTATCCCCGATCCCTTGATAACGGTGCTGCCGTTAAACGGATTCGGGTAGTTCGATAACAGAGTATGCGACTCCGGCAATGTTTCAGCCGTCTCGACACCTGTAACATTGGGATACATCACAAACGACATGTAAGCGTTTGATATCAGATCGTTGAGATCATCGCCCGCTACAAACGAAAACGCCACGACTTCAGACTCTCCCGGCGCCAACTGATACGGCCCAACCGATAGGATATGCGAATAATTGCCGGGCGCGTTGTATGAGACTATATCAAACCCTGAAGTCATCTTATTGTATTTTTCCATGTTTGTGAAGCCATCCATCAAATCATTAAAATTGTCGATAGCGGCATAAGATGACGCCGGCGATGTGATTGCTTTTATCCCCACCGATACGCCGGTCGACAGGTCGCTGACATATCCAAGCGATTCGTAATCGATATATCCTACGACATCATCATTTCCCGATGATAAGGGCAAGTCCCAATCGCAGAAAATGCCTGCATATAGCGATGGAATATTTGTCCCGGAATTGTTTGTTATTGTAAACTCGGTAATTACGAATGGATACGCGTCCGTGCCAGTCCAGCAGAAACTTTTTTGAGATACAGACAGCCCTATCGGGAATTCAGCCGCACTGTCGGAGTATGCGGCAAAACCATCCTGATCGGAATACAGTCCCGGTTCGGTAATTCGAGGGAACCCGCCCGCCACCGGCCTGAAATCGTCATCAGTATTATATATATCCGAGGAATACGCCCCATCAGAAACATGATAAGAATCTGTGGCCAGCATAAGCGAGCTATTGTTGAGAAAATCAGGGCCTGTAGGCGGATATTTGAACCCTGCCGCGCCCATAGGATTGACCGACCCGTCACCCAACCCGAATTGCCCTATATTTGATATTCCGAAAGACAGTTGTCCGTTGTCATGGCTGGCGGTTGCGGGAAAAACATCACCGCCTATCGTTAAATAAAGTTCAACGCTCCTGTTTCCGCCATTATAGGCAAAATTCAATCTGAATGGAACACGGTCGCCTTCCGATAAATTTTGTCCGAGCGAAACATCCCATGATCCAACCGTGATTGTATCAATATGATCGATAAAAGACAGGTCGATATCCCCGGTCAAAACCGCGGCGTTCGGGCTCAGAGACTCAAGATTTACAGATATATTATAAACCGGACGTCCGATATTTTCAACAAGCAGATCTAAGGCGAGGGTTTCTCCGGGATTGGCCATGCCATCGCCAGAAATCATGTTTGAAATTACAACCGGAAAAAGTCCATCAGGCGGCGGCATAAAATACAACGCTTTTTTAATATTGATAACGCCCCAGCCATAATCGTTGTCCTCGCCGGTAGCGCCAAAATCAGCCGCTGAATACATTAAGGCTTCTTTGATCTGGGCGGGTGTAGCTTGGGAATTAAACTGCCTAAGAATTGCGACAGCGCCAGCCGCGTGCGGCGTTGCCATCGACGTCCCGGACATAGTTACAAACCCGCCGTTTCGTCCCGCTGACCTGATGCCTACGCCGGGGGCCGTAACCTCTGGCTTGATAGTAACGCCATCACAGCCGGAAGGTCCCCTGCTTGAAAATGACGCCACGCTTACAAAAGGATCATGAGGATCAACCGCGCCTACTGAAAAACAATTAAAATCGGATGTGATTCTATCGGCAGGCGTTCTAATTGTACTTTGATAAGGCCCCTCATTCCCCGCCGCGAAAAGACAGACAACTCCGGCGGCCTCGAGATTATCAACCGCCTGCCAAAACGTCCTGTCGCAAGCCGGATAATAACCCAATGGAATTCCCCACGAGTTATTTACAACATCGGGAACATCGTCCGTGGTGGACGGATTGCCATCGGGGTCCGCGGCCCACTCAAACGCCGACAAAATATCCGCGATGGTTCTTTGGATTCCGCCTCCGCGGTCGACAACGCCTGCGGCTATCCATTGCGCTCCCGGAGCGACACCAATAGTATCAGTATCATCCGAACCGACCATAGTGCCCATCGTGTGTGTTCCGTGTCCATTGGCATCGGCTGGATATGTTGTGTTTGTATAGGGATCGAACCAACTCTCCGATGGTAAGCCGCCGTTGTTACCTTTATATTTGGCCATCAAAGTTGGATGATCTGCTTCAACGCCGGTATCGAAATTACAAACAAGGCTTCCAGTTCCATCAAGCCCGATTTTCCAAACATCCGGAGCATTGATCATGGCGACGCCGGGTTCAACGGCTAACGATGTTACAATCGAGTCGCCTACTGCCACCGGCTCAACCAATACAATAGGAATATCGGCAATACGCGATTCGACATCGGTTCTTGCTTCAAGTTCGTCGAGAATCGCCGGCGAGGCGGTAACATAAACAATATTGGCTATCCAATATCTTTTGTATGATTCGATTTGCCCTTTCGATTTCAGCCACTCCAGATGTGCGACAATTTCGGACTGGGAGATAGTCGCGCGAGTTTTCAAATTTTCCAATACCGACTTATGGCCCAGAATTTTATTCCCTTTATTTGCCACCGCCGCGAGGTTGGAAACATTGGATTTTATTTGATATAGCGCGGAATCCGCGGATACAATAATTGGAAAACAAAAAACAGCTATTAGAATTATTAAAACCATGAAAACTTTGCGAGCTTTTTTCAAATGCCCTCCTTTTCCAGTCTAATTAAGATCAAAAGGAGTGCCGTGAGGAAAAATAGATTGTAGAACTTTACGCGAGTTGTTATCTTATTGTTTTACAAATAGTTACGCTTGCCGGACGGACGGAATAATTAAAATTTTGTATTATAGTAGCCACATTGCAGTGCAAAACAGTGCACATTATTTATATTTCCCGCGGGCTTATTTCAATAAAAAAAACCCCCGGTATAGATTAATACCGGAGGCTTAAAATATTACCAGAATAACAAATTATTTAAGCAAAACCATCTTTCTGGCTTCGGAATTGTCGCCTATGCTAATTCTGTAAAAATAGACGCCTGAAGCAACAGCCGACGCATCCCAGTTAACCATGTTCTCGCCAGTATTGAAATGGCCTGAAAGATCGGCAACTTTCTGCCCTGTAAGATTATAAATGCCGATTGCTACGTCTGATTCGGTTTCGATTGAAAAAGAGATATTGGTTTTGGCGTTGAATGGGTTCGGGTAGTTTTGAGAAAGCGTGAAACTATTCGGAATCATATCGTTTTCGTCGATTCCGGTAACGCCTTCAATGGCGTCGATCTTAATCATAACGTCGCTTAGTTCTCTGTCGCGGTCAGGAGCAAGCCCGCCGGTGTATTCCCAGCCTCTGAACGAAAGAGGAATTGTCTGATCCATGCCGAACGCGAAAGTGCTTTGAAGGGCATGTATCACGACAACCCAGAATTTCACATTGGCTTGGAAATTCAAGTTATCGCCAGTGAAATCGACACTAACCCAACCATCGGAAGAAACGGTTAGCGTATCTCCGGCGAGCGGATTGCCCTCATCCGGATGACCTGTACCATCATCGGGAAGCACCCAAATATATGCCGGTCCCGGGGCAGTGATGGAGAACACATTAAAGTACGCGTTTGTCATTTGTATTGCTTCGGGCATCTGGAATTCCTGTGCGAACCCGGAGAAATCACCATTCCAGCTGCGGCCGTCTTCGGCAATATCATCGCAGAAAGCGATTTGCTGCGGAAGTTCATAAGCGTCGATTTCGCAAGTTTTAGAATTGTTGAACGTATTCTGATCGCCGGACATAATGGCGGAGAATGTCGCGCGGTAAGCGCCCACTTGATTCGGAGTATAATCAGGAGTATAGTTTATCCACTGTTCCTGGCCCGGATCGAGATGAGATATCCAATAGTCTTCATCGTAAACGGTCGTGAAACCAAGGCGAACCTGGCAGCGGACCCTCAGCGAATCCTCAGGCTGGTTGCCAAAGTTCTTAGCCAACGCGTTAATAGTAAAAGGTTCATTGTTGCGAATAAACTGGCCGCCGGAGCCTTCGGCCAAGCCGTCAACCATGCCAAAATCATGAACTATGAAATTCGGATCGGGGTCCGGATGGAAAACCAATGCGAGGCCGTCATGCCACATATGCTGTGAGGGAAGATTGTCATGCAGATATTCAATTCCCACCTGGCCGTTAACATTCTCAATACCAATAACTGTCTTGTTCTCGCCATTTGAATCAAAGAAAGTTCCCTGATTCGCTCCATATTGGAATGTAATACTTGAATCAGCGGCTGTGAAAATGCACTGGAAAGTATGGCTGCTGTTGGCATCACCAAACTCTCTCACATGCAAAAAAGAGACTATAAAGGTATCAGCGCTGTTTGTGTAATACCAGCATTCGCCATTTCCCTGTGTAAAATCAAGATCACCGGTAAGGATGGCGATCAGATCGTTCGGAAGTCCCGTAGTTGGTATCCCCGCGAAAGGATGCGCGAAGTTGGCGTTGGACGAAAAAGATAGATAACCATTGGAACCGATCCACATGCGGCTGGCATTATACCAATAATAGGGAAACTCAAAACCCATGCTAACCGGACCGACATTGTTGTCGTCGGCAAGACCGACAACCTGTGTGCCTATTGACGTAATATCTACCCAGTTATAAACAGGGCTTCCACCGCCATCATTGTCTTCCCAGCTATAGCCAAATGCATCCGGGCCGCCATTATCAAGCGTAACGGGAAGCGGTTCTGAAGTTCCGAAATTTGTCGCGGCCGAAGCGATCCCGACCATAAACAAAAACATCATAGACAAAATGGTAATTTTTTTCATTTATCCTCCTGAATTAAAAAAAACCGATTAAAATTACTTAATTTTACTTTCCTTAAATTCACCTCCTGACCCGCTTAAAACACATTTTTGTTTACTTTTTTTATTACAGTTTTCAAAGATATTTGCGTAATCCCGCTATATTCACTTTGCAAGATTGATACCAAAAGAAAATATCATACTCGGTTTTGAATTATCCATAATTCGCAATGTGCACCACACTTGCCATTTGTAATTAAAAAAATCCATAATTCACAAACTCAAAGCAATAACTACCTCTTATGTAATCTAAAAATATCATCATAATTGTCAAGTTAAAACTACAATTAAATATCCTATTTTTAATTTCTAATAGTAAACAAAAGCAGATTCTATGCCAGTTTAAAAACCTAATAGATAACAAAATTACTGTAACTAACGTTTTTTAAAGCAGTTATCAAGTTGAAAAAGAATTGAAATAAAAGAGAGTTGCCGGTGTTTAATTTAATACAAATAGTGTGTAAGAATATGCAGATAAATGGAATAAATAAAAACCCCGGAGATTATCTCCCCGGGGTTGATTGCCTTATTTTGATTTTGATCTATTTAAGCAGAAGCATCCGCATTGTCTTTGTGCCTTCGGGGCTTTCAAGACGATAGAAATAAATCCCGGACGCTACCACTTTGCCTTTGCCATTTGTGCCATCCCAAATAATGCTATGCGCACCCGCATTAAGCATGCCGGATTCAACCACAGAGATCTTACGACCAAGCAGATCGAATACCGAAAGGTCAATTTCTCCCGGCCCGCTCAACGAAAACTGAATTGTTGTTTGAGCATTGAACGGATTGGGGTAGTTTTGTGATAGGCCGAATTTGTATGGAACAACCGCGTTTTCATCTGCTGATGTTATGACGCCAGAGCTATTATTGCTTCTCCAAATATCATGGCCGAAATTCGCCCATTGCAAATTCGCTTGCGAGGCGGGCTCTTTATAGTCAATTACAAGCATATTCTGCTCATTAGAACGGACGCCCACCGCTATTTCCATATCGCCATCGCCGTCAAGATCGCCAAGAGCGGCGGTGCTTGTTATCTGGCCTGTTGATGGCGCTGTTATTGGGAAATTGCGCAATGTACTCCCATCGCTGGCAAAACCATAAACTACGCCATCGCCGGCGCCAAAGATAATATCGGGTTGGGAATCCCCGGTAACATCCCCGACGACTGGAGAGGCTGTTATGCTTCCTCCAACGCTTTGAGGAAATCCGGACAATTCAGTGCCGCTGGCAACGTCAAATACGTGAACTTGGCTATCGTTCCCGCCAAATAATATTTCAAGATCGCCATCGCCGTTGATATCCGCCAAAGAGGGCGCGCTTCTGACGATCCCGCTGCCAGAAACAGGATACCCACTTACAATGCTGCCGTCATGATTAATTACGTAAAGACTCGCGGAAGAAGTAACCACAGCGATTTCCAAATTAGGATCGCCATCAAGATTACCGACCGCGACCGACGCCCAGACCACATTATCAAGAGCGACCGGGAAGCCTGGCATTTCGGTACCGTCAGAATCGTAAGCGTGCAATAAAGAATCAAACCCGGCGTAGATTATTTCGCTGTCTCCATCACCGTCAAGATCTCCGGAAGAGGGAGAGCCGTACCATCTATTTGGCGCGGTTACCGGCCATCCTGGGAAATCCGATCCATCATGATTTAAGACATAGATATTACTATTTGTAAACGATCCGAGAATAATCTCAAGATCATAATCACCGTCAATATCGGCTAACATTACGCCAGAATAGAAAGTGCCGCCAATATTCACCGGGAAACCGGGAAGAGAGTTACCGCCCGCATCCCAAGCATAAACATTGCCGTTTTTGGAAACTGCTACAACCTCATAGCCGCCGAGCGCGTCCAGGTTCCCAACCGCCGGAGCGCTTATGACATCCTGAGATACTGATTTGGGCCAGCCGGGGCGGTTCTGCCCATTGGCCTCAACAACATATACTTTATCATCGGATGCGCCGAAAATTAATTCGTTTGAACCATCACTATCAACATCGAAAATCAGCGGGGAAGATTCAATATTGCCGGGGACATCAAATGGGAAATACTGCTGGAATAGCGATGTTTCTAAAGTCAAATCAACATCGACATCATAACCATCCGCTACAATATTCATTACTATAATCGATGCTCCGGGTATCGCGTCTATACTAACAGTTCCTACGAATGGATCGCCTGAATTGCTGTTGGATTGATCGTGAAGAATATTTCCGTATGATGCTGTCGAATCGGAAAATGTAATATCATCATTACCGTGCAGCGTAACAACAACATTATTGGCATCCGCCCATAAATTCTCCAGAGTAAGAACTAATTCGAAAGATTCGCCGGGATTGAGAATGCCGTCGCCGTCATCGTTGGTAATAGTAAGCGATCTGCTTCTTTCAACGATATTCGGCATTGATGATGACGCCAGCGCCGCGTAGGCATTTATTCTGCCGGAACCCAGTTGCCCGACATAATTAGGATTAAGACTGTCGATATTGTCCGCGGTAGCAATTATAATATCAGAGATATCGTCCGGGCTGGCGGAAGGATCAGAAGCCTTTAAAAGGCCAGCAAGCCCGGCTGTAATCGGCGATGACATTGATGTACCGCTCAAAGCCTGGAATCCTCCTGTCGCCCATGTAGCATAAATACTTACTCCCGGAGCCGAGACGTCAACCCAAGTCCCATAGGTACTAAAAGATGCTTTTGTATCATTTTGACCGGTCGCGGCCACTGAAAGGACATGATTATATCCTGACGGGTAGCGGACTTGCGAGGTGTTTTCATTCCCCGCCGAGGCAACCACAAGAACTCCGTTTGCCCAGACTCCATTAATGATATTCTGATAATTGGAGCTGTAATAACCCGAACCCCATGAACAATTTACAATGTTGGCGCCGTTATTCGATGCCCAGATCATGGCTTGGTAAACGGCCGTCAATTGACCGGCATAGTTTGCGCCTTTGTTGGCCATTACTCTGGCGGAAAAACCTATACCAGCGCCATTTAATCCGTTATCGGTAACCTCGGAAACGCATCCGGCAACATGAGTGCCGTGAGTAGGCGTTTCTTCTTGCGGGTCGTTATCGTTAGATCCGTTGTCCCAGCCGATTACGTCATCAACATAGCCATTGCCGTCGTCGTCAAGACCATTATAATCACCAGAATCCATCGTTCCGTTGCCGTTGAGATCTTCTGGTTCGTTAATCCACATATTTGCGGCCAGATCCGGATGCATCCAGTAAACGCCGGTATCGCATATTGAAATAATCGCCGTGCGCGTAGTATCGCCTCTTAAAACATCCCAGGCGTCGTAGGCTTGAGTCTTGGCCAAATGCCATTGAGCGCCAATGGACGGATCATTAGGAGTGTAATCTATATGAGGTATGTCGTACAGATCAGAAAACTCAATATCCGCGGCGTTGTTAAAAGCCGAATAAGCCGAAAGAACATCAATACCGTTCTCAACATGAAATATATACATCCGGGGAACAATATTTTTCAACCCCTCGGCTGTAACCGGACCATCAAAGAAAGGCTCTATCTTAACAACCCTTTGCTGAGCGCAAAGATTATCAATCGAATTTACCCCGGTAAATACCGTACCGGAAATTAAAGTTTCGGTATCGAGCGGGGGCGTGCCCGGCATTGTTGTCACCACAAAGCGGTCTACCAGGTATTCGGACCCATTGGGTAAAAAGGCCGTCTGCAAGCCCGCGGCCATCAGGATGGCCGGCATTGATAATAATACCAATAAAGCAATTACAGTTTTCATCCATTTCTCCCTTTTCATAATTATTAAAATTTCATCATTTCCATACTTGTCAAAATCAATTTACCAAATTACTATCAAAAATCAAGTCAAAAACCATGCCTAAAGCAACATAGATATTAACATAATTAACGCTGTCCCTGTTCCAAAAAATCAAGCTAAGTCCATATTTGTCTTCGCCTTTATGGCGAGCTTCTCTCAAATAAACGCCCAAAGCCTTAAAATAAAACAAAGTTTTGTTGAACCGATATGCGCTATATTCGCAATGATTTTCACTCATATTTTCATTACAAACATAAAAATCTTGCCGGTTAACGACAAAAATCATATCATTATTCGGTGCGAAAAATAGATTCAAAATATATTTGGGCGCTTATTATATTCGCCGCCGCTCTGGTTTTAAGAATTATATATTTTTATCAAGTCAAATCCAGCTATCCAGGCTGGGACACGCCCACGATTGACCCCCTTTATCATGATCTTTGGGCAAAGCAAATTATGTCAGGGGACATGCTTGGATCAGGCCCCTTTTTCAGAGCGCCGTTTTACGCTTACCTGCTTGGCGCAGTTTATAAATTATTCGGGCCATCGATGGCCGTTGCGGAATTACTTCAGCATTTACTCGGAGCAATAACCTGCGCCATGATTTTTCTTTTCGCGAACAAATATTTCAGCAGGAAAACAGCAATCACTGCCGGGATAATCTCCGCGTTTTATTGGGTATTTATATATTTTGAAAACGAGTTATTACTGGATTCGCTGCTCGTGTTTTTAAGCGTTTCGCTTATATGGTTTTTATTTTCTTTATATGAAAAGCCAACATCAAAACGCTTTTTATTATCTGGAATTATACTTGGCTTCGCGGCGATTACCCGACCGAACTTCCTCGCCATCTGGCCGGTGATTATAATTTGGGTCTTCTATAGTTTCAGGCTGCCGCTAAAGGATAAGATTATCAAAGGCTTATATTTAACTATTGGCTTGGCAATCATTGTAATTCCTATAACAGTAAGAAATATTGTCGTAGGCCATGACAATGTATTGATAGCGTCTCAGGGCGGTATTAATTTCTATATCGGAAACAACGCGCGGGCGACAGGGGCTACGGCTGTCGTGCCGGAATTTGGCCCCACTTGGCAATATGGCGACTGCGAATATCTCGCAAAATCCGAAACCGGGCGTATCGGGCAGGAGATGAAGCAGTCTGAAGTCTCTTCATTCTATTATAAAAGGGCGCTGAATTTCATCCTGACAGAACCGGCCAAGTGGCTGGGTTTGATGATAAAAAAACTGTTTTTCTTCTGGAATTCCTATGAAATTTCAAACAATCAAAATCTTTACTTTTTCCGAAGGTTTGCTTCGATAACATTTATCTTACCGCCGTTGCTATTTATAATCGCCCCGCTTTCGTTAATCGGCCTCTGGAGAATATTTAAGCGCGACAAAAAATATCATATTATAATTCTATTTGTACTGGCCTACATGCTTACTATAGTAGGTTTTTTCGTAAACAGCCGTTTCAGACTGCCCGTTCTGCCATTTTTGATAATCCTGTCAACAAATTCGGCCTTCGAGATAATAGATTGGATAAAGGCCAAAAAATTCAAAAGCGCGATCTATGCCTTGTTGGCCTTGATTATTCTTATTCCTGTTTGCAATATCGATTTTTTCAGCATCAAGCATAGTAGTTTTGCCATGTCGCACTTTTCACTTGGGAATGTTTATCTGAAAAAGGGCTTGAAACAGGAAGCGCTCAACGAATACGCGCGCGCCATCGAATTAGAGAATTGCGTACCATCGGCTCATTTAAACAGAGGTATAGTATTCTTTGGAGAAAATGATTTTGCCGACGCCAGAAAGGAATTCGAACTGGAGCTTGCCTCATGCAGATATTCCGCCCAAGCCCTCAACAATCTATCCGTCTTAGATAGATTAACCGGCGATAACAACTCAGCGTTAAGCCGCTCCAGAGAAGCGATATTGCAATCACCGCAATACCTCGAAGCGCATATCAATATGATTCTTGCCTTAAGAAAGCTTGGCGACAACACAGGCTCATTTATTGTAGCTGACAGTCTTACAATCAAATTCCCCGATTATCTG
>CAZKYQ010000040.1:0-18375 GCA_964556975.1 uncultured Ignavibacteria bacterium | reverse complement strand
GCTCTTTGGAGTTTGCCGGAGAAATCGACATAGACCGAACGCCATTCCGAGAAAACGTCAAGCGCCTGCGTGCCGGCCTCGCGGTGGCCGTTGCCGGTATGCCTCGTTCCGCCGAACGGCAAATGAACCTCCGCGCCGATAGTCGAAGCGTTCACATAGAAAATACCGGTGTAAACATCACGAATAGCCTTAAAGGCGCTGTTGACATCCTGCGTGTATATCGCCGCCGAGAGTCCGTAGATTGTATCGTTGCATTTTTCGATAGCGTCATCAAGGCTGTCGCATGGAATCACCGAAACAACCGACCCGAAAATCTCCTCTTTGAAAATCCGCATAGAGGGATCGACATCGGCGAAAATTGTCGGTTGGGTAAACCAGCCATGATCGTAATCCCCGCCGGTCAGCCGTCCGCCGCCCGCGACCAATCTGGCTTTGTCCTCGTTTTTGCCTATCTCCATGTAGCCCAGCACCGAGTTCATCTGGCTTTCGGAAACAGCGGGACCCATATCGACCGACTCATCAAGGCCGTTGCCGACCTTCAAAGCTTTCGCCCGCGCGGCGAATTTCTCGAGAAATTCTTTATATACTTTCTTATGAACTATTACCCGCGAGGCCGCCGTGCATCTCTGACCTGTTGTCCCGAAACCGCCCCATATAGCGCCGTCAACCGCCAGATCGACGTTGGCGTCATCCATTACCATGATAGCGTTCTTGCCGCCCATCTCCAGATGGCAATGCCTGAACTCGGATGCGCAAGCCTCGGAGACCCGCCGTCCGACATCGGTGGAGCCGGTGAACGAGACAACCATTACTCTTTTATCATTCATCAGCGGTTCGCCAACGCTTCCTCCTGAGCCTGTCACCATATTGACTACGCCGGAGGGCAATCCGCATTCCTCGAAAACTTTCATGAAATTGACAACCGAAAGAGGCGTATCGGTGGCGGGTTTTATCACACATGTATTACCGCAAACCAATGCCGGGATCATCTTCCAAGCCGGAATCGCGATTGGGAAATTCCAGGGTGTAATCATAGCGGCGACTCCCATAGGAATCCTCATCGACATCTGGAATTTGTTATCCATTTCAGACGGCGTAGTCTGGCCGAACATCCTTCGGCCTTCGCCGGCGTAGAGGTAGCTCATGTCTATAGCTTCTTGAGTATCTCCACGGGTTTCTTTCAATACTTTGCCCATCTCGCGGGTCATCTGCTGGGAAATCTCTTCCTTTTTCTCCAGAAGTTTCAGTCCCACATTGTAAAGAATTTCGCCACGTTTGGGAGCCGGCACCAGCCGCCACTTCTTGTAAGCTTCGGATGCCGCGCTGATCGCCGCATTGACATCATCGGCGTTTGATTTCTGGAAAACTCCTACAAGATCTCTATTATCAGCCGGGCTGTGGTTTTCAAACGTTTCGCCTGTTTTCGACTCCACCCATTCGCCGTTTATATAGTTTTTGTATACTTCAGCCATTTTACCTCCGCTTATCGCTTAAAAAAAATTATCATTTCAACAGGTTGCCAAGATAATTTCCGATTTGAAATAAATCAAGCTTCATTTTGTGATGGATTTCACCTGATAATTGGTTGGACATAAATTAGCTTATTTCATATTATTAATCCCGAGGAAATTAATACGATGATTAATTTGAGCGGGAACATAAACAGAATATTTTTTTCGGTTTTATTTATGTTTCTGATAGTTTCATGTTCGCCCCCGAAACAACATTCCAGAAACCGTTATGTGAACGATAATCCCGGCCTGACGTCGGAGATAAAGAAAGCAATACGAGACGGCGGCGTTATTCCCGGAATGAATAAAGAAAATGTTCTGGCAAGTTGGGCGTCCCCAATTTTAAAATGGTTGAAAACAGAAAATAACAAGAAATATGAAATTTGGACTTATCCCGATATGCAGGACAGCCCGTTTATTAATATTTACTTTGATAATGACATTGTTATAAAAATTGTGAAAATTAAGAACCTGCCGCAGGTCGAATAGTCAGCCAAAAATCACTTTATATAATCGTCTTTTGTTATGGTTTTTGAGTCCTCCGGTTTTTCCCTGCCGAATAGTTTTCTTAAGAACTGTTTTCTTTTTTCCCTACGGATTTTTTTCTGCTCTTTATATTTCTTTTTTATTTCTTTTTCTTTCTGGAATTGTATTGCGTCAAGCTCCTCGATTTTCTGCAAGAGCCGTTCGACATTGTCCCGTTTTTCCATCATCCGCCGGAATGTATTATATTTTGAAATATCCTTGAAGATTGCCTGCACAAACGGCTCCATGAATACCATCGCCTGAGAGCCGATATAATTCAAAGGCTTAACGGTTTCAAGCGATAAAATTGCCGGAACAGTAAACCCTCTTCTGACAACTAAATCGGCGATTTTATGTAGGACCTCCTGCTCATCCGCAGTCAATGCCTCGTCTTCGGGCGGAAGATCATACCCTCCAAATGGCGACTTATGAGGCATTCTGATTCTCCTTCGAAGCATTTTCCGCTAATTTTTCGTTCCGCCAGGAGATCAGCTCGGACAATATTCGGTCGACCTCCTCTTTGTTATCTTTTCCATAACGAAGATAAAATCCTCTGAAATTCTCAAGCCTCGTCGGGCCAAAGTAAGGAGAAAGCAGAACTCCCCTCTGCCCGGGAAACACCGCTCTGAAAGCCGACAGGTTTCTTTCCTTAAATGTAAATAGGTATTTTATAGTAGCTTTCGTTTCATCTACCGAATATTTGGTAGGGAAATAAAATGTTGAAAGCGACACAAGAAAAATAAAGGCGGCCATTAAAACCATCAGCCCGTTTCCGCTCCATTCATAAACCAAATAGAAAATAATTAATATGAAAACAGATACAAAAATTGCCGCCACAGGCCTTTCCCGCGCGGGATGGGATTTCCATTTTAATGACGTCATATCCTTAAGATTTCGGCGGGTCCTGGTAGCGTTCTTTTCTTATCCTGTCCATTTCCGTTTGAAGATCTTCAGGTTTAAACACGCCCTTATCCACCAGCACTTTTACCAGGGCCTCAAGTCCGAGATTATTGGATAGAGTCAACTCGTCAAACGTTACTTCGCGGGTCTGTTCGCCCATCTGGATTTTCAATGCCACTCTGTTAGCACGATCTTCATTCATTGCTTTTATCCTTATTTATATTTTCGTTCATACTTCCGCTGCGGTAACCTTGCAGATCAACCGTGATATAAGTGAAACCGAGTGATTTCAGCTTATCAGAGACTTTGTCCAAAAGCTCGTTTTCAAAAAGTCTTCGCATTTCGCTTTTAAGAAGTTCAATTCTCGCGGTCTCTCCGTGATGCCTGACGCGCATTTGTGAAAAACCAAGCTTCTTTAAATATCTTTCGGCCTCCGCGACCTGGCTTAATTTGTCAACCGTGATTTCCGAACCGTATGGAATCCGGGAGGCAAGGCACGCTAAGGACGGCTTCTCCCAATTCGGCAAACCAAGCTCGCGGGCAATTTCCCTAATGTCATTTTTGGTGATGCCGACCTCCGCCAAGGGCGACACTACATTTAACTGTTCGGCCGCTTTTCTTCCGGGCCTCCAATCGCCGGTATCATCGGCGTTTGATCCATCCAATACAAATTCGGCGCCGACTTTTCCCGCAATTCCCTGAAGCCGATTAAAAAGTTCACTCTTGCAAAAGAAACACCTGTCTATAGGATTGGAGCTATAATTAGGATCTGAAAGCTCATCGGTTTCAATCTCAATAAAGTTTTCCGGCTTCAAGCCAATTGCAGTTATCAACTTTCTACATAGCTCAAGTTCTTCCGGCATAAGCGATTTGGAATCCCCGGTAACGCCCCATACTTTTTCCGTTCCCAAGGCTTCAACAGATGCCTTTAGGAGAAAACTCGAGTCAATCCCGCCTGAGAAACCGACAACAACGCTTCGAAGCTCTTTCAAGCGGCCGAGAAGATTGGCATATTTATTCTCTACAATGGTTTTCATTAATAATCGGCCTTCGCGACTTTATCACCGTCTACGGAATAAATGCGGACCTCGTTATTTGCCCGGCCATTATTCTTGAAGGAAATTACACATGAAACACCGCTGTAATTTTTAATGCCACTCAGATAATCACGAAGCTTTTCCGGCTCATTGTAGCCTTCTCTTAGCCCTGAGAGTACAAGCGTTACCGCGTCAAAAGTCAGCGCTGCGACTTTGTCGGGCTGGCGGCCATATTCGGCGGAGTAGGCGCTTGCGAATTCAACCCAATTTACCTCGTCGGTACCAACATGAAAATCGGTTGCGAAAACCGCATTGCCCACATACCGCCTGACTTCTTTAATTAAATCCTCTGAATCCCATCCGTCCGAACCCAAAAATTGCGTCCTGATAATATGATACCTGATCTGCGGAACCAGTAGTTTCAATTGATCGGGATAACCCGGCAAGAACAATCCTCCGAGGCGCACAGGCCACTCTTCCGTATCTATAAACACAACGCTATCGGCAAACTCTCCTGAACTGTCTTCAAGAGCAGTCTGCTCGATATCAATGTATGCCGCGCTGTCTATCTCGCCCGCGGCCAGTTGCTCTTCTGTTTTCATTAGAAGAAATTCCCGCAGCGGTTTTATCTGCATTTTGAAATCGGTCGCTCCCGAACCATAGTAGCTCGAATAAACAACTTCGCCGCCCAATCGATAAACTGTTTGAGTAAATGATTTTGAAACCACCAGCCCGCCCATGTCATCAGGAGAAATGATAGCGAATTCCGTTATCCCCAGATTATTAACAGCGTATTCTGCTATTGCCTGCCCTATCCGTTCAACCGAGGGTGAGATTTGAAAAACATAGGGCCCAATGCTGGCTATCCCTTTTTGCGAAGCGGTCGGAGTTATAATAGGAATGCCGTATTGATTTGCGATTATTCCGGCGCCGACCGCGGATTCCGACCTTAACGGCCCGACAATGGCCAGGCATTCTTCGTTAGCCAATTTCGTGGCCACAGTGGCCGCGCGGACCGGATCACCATAAGTATCCTTTATAATCAGAGTTACATCCGTGGAATCCGGGCTCATATATCTTATCGCAAGGCGTGCGCCTTCGACAATTGACTGCCCATATTCATCATAGCTTCCTGTTAATGGCGCGATCAGGCCAATAAGCTGGCCTCCCGATAATTTCTTATTACACTGTTCTAATAATGCGCGGGCATGTTTGGAACGCGATCCATAGGGGTTTCTTCTTAGCAAAGATTTCAATGCGTTCGCGCCGCTTCTGTATCTGCCGGAATTTATCTGCCTTTCAACCATCGTAATTTCCAACTCTTCCCGCATAGAAGATGCCGGGTGTTCATCGATCAGTTTTTTCAACTGCCAGATAGTCAGGCCCCGATTAACCAGGGGCTGCAGGTTTTCTTTGGCTATGCGGGCGCTTGAGCTTCTGGCTCCGATATCTATGGAAATTAGATAAGATGACGCGGCATCTATAATATCGCCTTGTCTATATAATGAATGCCCCTTAAAAAGAGCCGACGCTCCCGCGAAACGCGATCTTGGAAAATCATCAATAAATTTATCAAATAAAGCGATAGCGGGTGCATATTCGCCCGCCATATATAAAGACTTCGCGCACATAAACCTGAATGACGAATTATGGCCGTCCAGCGAATACCTCTCCGCGAGAGATTTGAATTTCTTGTAAGCCTCTTCATAGCGGCGGCCATTATAATCCGACAATGCCGCTTTCATGCCCTCTGCGGGGTCGTTTATATAGCTATCCGCATTAACTGCAACAGCAAATAAAAGCAATGCAATAATTATTCTTAAAAAGAACCTCATTGCGAATATTCCTTTGAGTATCCTCTATAATCTTTTGCCCATTCAATGAAATTTCCCATTTCCGTTTCTGACACTTCTCTCTTGAATACGGCGGGGTTTCCCGCCATCATAGAATTAGGCGGAACCACCGTTCCCGGCTTTATGACAGAACCCGCCGCGATAAGAGAACCCCGGCCAATAACGGCGTCATCGAGTATAATTGATCCCATTCCTATTAGGCATCCATCCTCTATTTTACAGCCATGTATTAGAGCGCCATGCCCGATTACAACATGATCACCGATATTAGTCGGCGAAGAACCGCCCGTCACATGCACAATACAACCATCCTGAATATTAGTAAAGCTCCCTATTTTAATAAAATTTATGTCTCCTCTTATTACCGTCTTGAACCAAACAGAGCTTTCCGCCCCGATTGAAACATCTCCCGCAATTACACAATCGGGAGCTATATAACAACTTTCATCAATTCTGGGAGATTTGCCTTCATAAGCAATAATCATAATTTATAATTACCGAAATCTTCCGGGTCTATCTTCCTCAGCCTGTCTCTAAGAGATTCCTGGTCGGGAAGGCCGGACTGTTCCCTTTGCTCTTTTTTGAGATTGAAAAGTTCCTCATTTACAAAAATCGGCGCTTTGGCTTTTAGAGCCAGCGCGATAGAATCCGAGGGCCTGGCGTCGATTCTTATGTTCTCTCCATTAATATTGATTGAGATTTCGGCGAAAAAAGTCTGCTCCCGCAAATCTACAATCTCAACTCTTTCGACCTCGCCTTTCATGCTCTTTATAATTGAAAATAACAAATCATGAGTCAGCGGACGTTTAGAAACTATGCCTGATATTTCCATGCTGATCGCCCATGCTTCATAATGGCCAATCCAAATCGGCAGGATATTTTCGGAATCCGGCTCTAAAATTGTAACA
Organism: uncultured Ignavibacteria bacterium; assembly: GCA_964556975.1. GTDB lineage: Bacteria > Zixibacteria > MSB-5A5 > UBA10806 > UBA10806. The sequence continues at coordinate 11,641 of CAZKYQ010000040.1, read as the reverse complement.
ACCGGCGAGTTAGTTGTAACGTCAAGAGCAAGCCCCCCAATCTTTGCCTTTATCATTTTAGGTGAATCCATTAATCCAAACCTTTCACATAATAAACCCGGTCACCCGATGGCTTAGTCCGCCTTTTTCATCAAGACGAATATATCCGGCCTTGATCGTCCGCCTTTACTTTTGCCATCAAGATATTGCAGCTAAATTTAAGCCTGTTCTTCCTTTTTTACAACCCAGAGTTTTACGCCCGCGGTAACATCCGAAGCCAGCTTGATATCAATTGTATAAACGCCCAGAGCTTTTAATGGTTCGCTGAGAATGATCTTGCGGCGGTCAATTTTGAATTTCTGGTCGGCCAGCAGTTTCGCGATTGTGGCAGAGGTAACAGACCCGAAAACCTTGTCATCTTCGCCGGTTTGGACCTCGGCAGTAAGAGAAAGTTTCTCAAGCTTATCTTTTATTCTCTCAGCTTCCCTTTTATTCTTTCGTTCCCTGAAGGACTTTTGAGTTTTTATTTCGTCGATTGACCTAAGGTTTCCTTTGGTAGCCGGGACCGCGAGGTTCTTTGGTATCAGATAATTCCTGCCATAGCCGTTGGCCACTTCGATAATATCGCCTGTGGCGCCAAGCTTTTCAATATCGTCTCTTAAAATTACTTTCATCGTTCACCTCAATTTATTTTAATCTTTATTTTCGACTTCATCTATTTCCCGCTTAAAATTAAACTTCGTATCAGCCAGCCCCAAAACTGCCAGAAAGGCCATGGATACCGGACCGCCCAAAAACAGCACAATGTAAAATATCACCCTGATAGGAGCAGGCACAAACACTTTTTTAAAATACGTTTCCATGATTGCCAGGCCGACAATCATATAAACATGGCCTGAGACTATCAGGATATTTAATCCCGCGTAAAACCATAAATCGTTCCTGCTGAATACAATCGGCACCAGGCCAATGAATGTTGGCAGAAGCCACCATTCGCTGGCTTTCCACAAATAAAACGGTCTGAAACGCGGCAACATAACGCTGAGTTTCCCGGCAATATTACCCGCGATAGATAAGCTAACTACTGAAAAGCCCAAAAATCCTATCAAAAGGAACCCGGGGATTATTTTTATCCCGCGCTCAATTATTTGATTGAATTCTTTCATGAACTGCTCCATGGCTTTGCCTCCGGCGCCATAATTTTTCTCAATAAGGCCTGAAAAATCAGGATTTGATTTCAGCATGGTCTCCATTTTCAGGTCAAGACTTTCAATAAAAAACGGAATGTCTTTTACCCACTCTGAATACAAAAACATGAAGAGCAGGAACAGAAGGGCCATTGGTATGAAGCCATAAACAGCGACAGTTCCGGGAGAACGCAGATTTCTCGCCGCCCAGCCCATAAAAATCGCCGGAAAGACACTTATCATGCTGTATAACAGACAATAGTAAAAGCCGTCCAGATATCCAAATGTCAAAGAACAAGCAAAATAGGCTACTACAAACGCAAGGGAGGCAATTGCCAGCCCCCTGCCGTACCCAAGACGAGCTATTATTAAAACAAGACCAACAATGCCGCTAATTGCGGCAAGAGTATTGACAGCCGGCAACATCCAGAATAATCCGGAGCAAACAACAACCGCGCCTCCATAAACAGAGAGCTTGTATTCGACAGAACGCATTCCTCCGCGCTATAACGCCTAAATATCGGCCGCGACAGAGAAAGGAAGCATAGCCAGTATTCTTCCCCGCCGTATTGCCCGCGTTAATTGCCGTTGATGCTTAGCACAGTTGCCAGTTACGCGCCTTGGAAGGATTTTCCCGCGCTCCGTTAAAAATCTTTTCAACGTGCGATCATCTTTATAGTCGACATGCGCGATTTTATGGTCGCAAAAACGACAGACTTTTCTTTTACGCCGTTCCATTTATTCTCCTTGCGTTATAATTTTTCTTGTAGGTTTTCATTAAAATCAGTCCCTTGATTGCCTTTATAATCTTCTTCAAGTTTCTCACTTTTATCAAGAAATTGAATATGGTATGCCCTGATTTCAATAATATTTCTCTTTTTTCCATCATCACTTTCCAATGCGCGGGACCGAAGTTCGCCCTCTATGTAAACTGCGCTTCCCTTGTGAAGTTTAGCGGCGCACGATTCAGCAAGCCTCTTCCAGGCAACCACTCCAATATAACAAACGTCTTCGCGCCATTCTCCCGTGCCGTCTTTGAACCGCCTGTTGGAGGCAATTCTGAAATTCGCGACGGCTACGCCGGCAGATGTTGCCCGAAGCTCCGGGTCTCTTGTGAGATTCCCCACGATCATCACCCTGTTTAGGTTGGGAAGCCTGATTGGCGGCATGGCTTTATTCCTCTATCGGCCTTGGCTTGTCAACCGGGGTTTGCTCGGCTTCGCTCTCGGCCTCTTTTTTCTTTTCCGGCGGCGGTCCTTGCGCAAGGACTACCAGATTGCGAAGTATGTTTTCGTTGATCCTCATGAGTTTTTCCATCTCCGCCAACAATGTTGAGGGGGCCTCAAATAAAAAGTGCACATAATGGCCTTGATGAGAACCATTAATCAGATAGGCAAGCCTTCTGGTTCCCCAACGGTCCAGCTTATGGATTTTACCGCCGGATGATGTTATTTTTTTTTCGATTTTGTCGATCTCCGCCAGCATGGCGGATTCTTCGAGTGTGGAATTTAAAATTATGGTTAATTCGTAAAGTTTCATTAAACCTCCCTTCGGACATTAAGACCTCGCCTCAGCTATCTCAAATAAGCGGCGAGGTAGGGAAAACATTTATTTTTCTAAATCATTTTCGACAGCCTGGTTAAATAAAGCCGCTGTCTTGTCGTATCCTTCAGCCAGCAATGACTTGACAGCTAGGGCCGCCCGTTCAATCATCTCTTTCGCTTTCGGTTCTTCCTTCCGAGTAAACTTTTCAAGTACAAAATCTTCGGTATCCGCATTCTCCGGAACCGGGCCGATTCCGAGCCTTATCCGCGGAAAACCGTCCGAATCGAGGTGGTAAATCACCGACGCCAACCCGTTATGGCCACCGTCGGAACCTCCGCGCCTTACCCTTATCCTGCCCAACGGGAGATTGAAATCATCAGCGACTACAAGAATCTGTTCGACTTGCAGATCTTCGGACTCCACAAAGCTTTTTACCGCAATTCCCGAACGGTTCATGTAAGTGGTCGGTTTTAAAAGAGCAATCTTTAAGCTCGATATCGAAGTCTCGCAATAATGGTAGCTCCCATTACCGGGAATAAACTTCGATTCTCCCTTCAATAAATCGACAACCTCGCAACCAAGATTGTGCCGGGTCCGGTCATATTCACCTCCCGGGTTGCCCAAACCGACAATAGCCCTGATCCGGGGCGGCAGACCGTCCTCCATAGTTGGAAAATAATAAGGATTCTTGACATTATGTCAAGGGTTTTGTTCGAGCCTGATATTTAATTTTAATGGTCAAGGACCTACTTTAAGATTTGTATTAATAAATGCGCAAAATAATCCATCGGCTTAAGGCTTATTTTATATTCGGCCTCCTCTATATTAATCGCTTGACTTTTTTGCTTCAAAATAATTTATTTCGTTCGGGCGAAAATAATTATGGAAAATCTACCGGCATTCGACAAAGATCCAGGCAAATCTCTATTTGAAAAAAAGGCAAGAGCCAATGATTTCACGTATTGGTTTGCGTCCGAATTGATGCAGCTATTGGGTTATGACAGCAAAAGTACATTTAGGAATGCGATTAGTAAGGCTCAGATAGCGTGCGCTAATCTGAATATTCCGGTTGAAGAGAATTTCATTCATGTAAAATCTGGAGACGGTTCCGATACTAAAATGACTCGGTTTGCATGCTATTTGGTAGCTATGAATGCAGATTCGAGAAAGCCATTAGTTGCTAAAGCTCAGGTTTACTTTGCGGCATTAGCAGAGTCATTCCGCCAATATTATGAGCAAGCTGAAAACGTAATTCGCGTACAAATGCGGGGCGAAATTTCTGAACGAGAAAAGTCTCTTGTTGGAGTAGCAAGTCAGGCCGGAATCGAACAATATGGTTTATTTCAAAACGCAGGATATAGGGGCCTCTACAACATGCATCTCTATCAATTAAGAGAATTGAAAGGTATACCCGGCAATCGAACTCCTCTCGATTTTATGGGGAAAACCGAGTTAGCAGCGAATTTATTTAGAATCACTCAAACCGAAGAAAAAATCAAAAGCGAAAATATTGAAGGACAGAAAAACCTTGAAAACACCGCTGAATTCGTTGGTAAAGAAATTCGGAATACTATGATAAAATTGAGCGGTCAAACCCCAGAGAGCATTCCCGCTGTTGACGACATAAAAGCCGTTAAAAAGGAAATAAAACAAACACATAAGAAACTTCGAAAACTGGATCACAAACCGGCAAAGAAGAAAAAAACCAAAAAATAAGCTTCGGGTTACTCGTCAAAAATTCCGCTGTAGGCGGGACTGACAGCGCAGAAATCTTTATATCATAATTGATAGTGAAAAAGGGGAGCCTTAAGGCCCACCTCAATTGCTTAGAATAATGAAGATCATTATTTGAGCATCAGCATCTTCCTGGTTTTATTAAAAAAATTTCCCTATACAGCGACGGCGGTTCACTATTTCATTTTGAAATCTGCAAAAAAATAGCGAGGTGCTGCCAACCTGTTACCCCTCATGTTATTATGTCTTACGGATCTCGGTTGAGGATCGGCTGTTTTATAGCCAATTTCAAAAAGATGCAATATCCTTATTTTTGCTTGTTTTCTTCTTTTAATTCCATCCCCAGGGCTTTCATCTTTTTATAAAGATGGCTTCTTTCCAGCCCAAGGAATTCGGCGGCTTTTGTCATATTGCCGCCGGATTGGGAAATCGATTTTCTGATGTAATCTTTCTCGAACTGCTCGCAGGCCGTTTTCAACGGCCCGGTCGACTCAACCTTGACAAGATGTGGGATGAAATCTTCGATATCTTTTAGCCCGATCTTGTCATTCTGGGACATAATAACGACCCGTTCGACATAATTGGCAAGCTCTCTAATATTTCCAGGATATGGATATTTGGAAAAAAGATTCAACGCGGCATTATCGAACTTAATAGGTTGACGCCCCCGCCGCTTGCTGAAACTGTCAGAAAAATGGTTCACCAGAAGCGGGATATCGTCGCGCCTTTCCCGCAATGGAGCTATTTCTATCAATAAAACCGCGAGACGATAATACAGGTCCTCTCGAAATCGACCATCTGATATCATTTTTTTCAAATCTTTATTGGTAGCTGAAACGATCCTGACATCTGTTTGAATTTCCTTCGTGCCTCCCAGGCGGGTTATTACGCCATCCTCGACCGCCCGAAGAAGTTTCGCCTGTGTTTTCTCTGACATCTCCCCGATTTCATCAAGGAACAAGGTACCGCCTCCTGCTATCTCGAATCGTCCCGATTTAGATTTTACAGCTCCCGTAAATGCCCCTTTTTCATATCCGAACAATTCTGATTCTATAAGATCATCCGGCAATGCGGCGCAATTTACGGCCACAAACGGCCCTTTTTTTCGCGGCGATGAATCGTGAACCATACGGGCAACTAATTCTTTGCCTGTGCCGTTTTCGCCAGTAATCAGCACCCTTGATTCTTCAGGAGCTATTTGAGAAATAAGGCGTTTTAAATCTGTAATTGGTTTTGACAGGCCTATCAGACGGCCATCATCGCCGAGTTTTTGCCGAAGTTCGTTTCTTTCGTTTTCTAAAGCTTTCAGTCTTGCGATATTGGCCAGAACGACTTCAATTTTATCGAGCGATAACGGTTTTTCTAGGAAATCATAAGCGCCGGATTTCACAGCTGAAACGGCCGTCTCTATCTCGGCATGTCCGGAAATCATCACGCATTCGATATTGGGGATTTTTTCTTTTATGAGCTTTAGCAATTGTATTCCATCTCTATCGCCAAGCCAGACATCTAAAAACGCGGCATCAATTCCGTCGTGAAGCAAGCCCTCAGCTTCGGTGAATGATTGGGCCGTTAATATATCATGGCCTGATCGTCTTAGGGCGGAACCGATTGAGGACAGTATGTTAGGTTCATCATCGACAATCAGAATCTTCAAAATAACTCCTTTTAGTTTTCCCCGCGCCTAATTGGCAAATCAATTACTACCGCAGTCCCACCTTCGGTTGAATTTGTTATTTTTATTCCCCCGTCATGCTCAGACAGTATTTTTTTTACAATTACCAAACCCAAACCGGAGCCACCGGGTTTTGTTGTGAAATATGGCGAAAACAGGTTTTCTCTTGCAGAATCCGAAAGTCCATGGCCGTTATCGGCAATAATTATGGTGGCCTTGCGATCGGTTGCGATGGTGCGAACCGTAACATGCCCGCCCGGAGGAATGGCCTCAAAACCGTTTTTTATTACGTTTACCAATGCCCTTTTTATCTGTTCCCTGTCCGCAAAAACAGGCATCTTTTTTACTGTCAAATCTGATTTCAGCGTTCCGGCGGCGGTCTCATTGCCATACAATGAAATCGCCGATTCAACTATCTCATTTAAGTCATCAGGTTGCGGTTTAGGAGCTGGAAAACGAGCAAATTCAGAAAATTCATCGACAATTTTTACTAATGATGACACTTCATCAAGGGCCGTTTTGGTTGACCGTTCAAAATCCTCCGCGAATTCCGGCGAGGATTCCGCGCGAGAACGCCGTAAATCCTGAATAGCTATTCTTATAGGAGTAAGAGGATTTTTTATTTCATGGGCTACTTTGCGCGCCATCAGGGTAAACGCCGATAGCCTTTCGGTCTCGACCAATTTGTTTCGATAGTTTTCAAGATCAAAGGCCATTTCGTTAAACGTGTCAGTTAGGTTTCCCAATTCGCCTCTGCCACTATATTCAATTCTGGCGGAAAAATCTCCATTTGCCAGCCTGTCGGAGGCTCGAATTAATTCATATATCGGACGCGTAAGGCGGGATGAAAAAATATATCCGAACATCATTGCCAGAAAAAGGCCGCCAACCGCAAACCCGGCGTATATCAGCTGCATATTATCGAAAAGTATATCGAGGTTTTGGGTTGAGACTCCCATTAAGAGATCGGCCGCTTTTTCCCCCGAAAAATCCAGAAGAGGATACCGCGAAAATGAATAGGTCAAACCCTCTAATTTTGTCTGGTATGTTTTCTCGTCCTGTAAATAAATTAGAAGCTCTTCGGCCCTGCCGGAAATTGTGCCGGCAAGTAAATCGTCGCCCTCAACAAGGAGTATTTCCGCCCCTGATAATATCTGCAAATCGCGGCAGAATTCATCATCCAAAAACAGGCCGCCCGCTATGACGCCAACAAGCTCGCTGTTATTGTACCAGATGGGAGCAAGCCCCAGGGAGATCAGGTGATCCTCTCCGTCAATATTCGTTTTATTAAGCGATTGGACGCGCCGTCCTTTTAACGCCTCCGCGAAAACCGGATCAGCGGATAAATCATCTCCGAACAGCCCCGGATCATGGCCCCGCGCGAGGGCTATGCCTTTGCTATTGACAATTGTTAGAAAATCAAGGTTCAGCAAATTTTTCATATCAGAGCCGAAATTTATTAAACTCTGCTGATCGATAAATCCGCTTTTGCTCTTTATCAATAAATACCGCAACAGGACAGGGTCCTCGGCAAGCTGGTTCATCTGAGAAAGTATCGTTCTGCCTTTGCGTTCAAAAAGGCTTACCGCCCCGCCATAGACGCTGTTTAATTTCATATCCACGAGCGATTGGCGCTGTTTATTGGCGTAGTAATTCAGCGAGAAAAAAACAGCCACCATAGGAAGAACAGCGGCGACTATCAGCAATAACGTTATTCTTAAACGAAGCTTCATCTATTTGACTCTATATAAACCCGGCGCAAATCAACATATCCCTCATTTACAGGCATTACTCCCGCAATATCATTTTTAAATATTATAGTTAAATAGGGCTCATACAATACGATGGCAGGCGGCTCATTGGCAAGCGATTGGGCCAAGCCTTGAGAAAACACCACTCTTCGTTCAGGATCAGTTTCTTTTCTCAGGCTCCTTAGAAACGATTGAAAAGCGTCATCTTTGTAATAAAGGTAGTTCGACTGCCCCGAAAGAGAATAGCTGTATAATGGAAATAACGCGCAGTCAGGGTTATCGGAAACCGGATTGTAATAAGTCAGGTAAATATCAAGTTCTGATTTTATTCTCGTTTCATCCGTAAAAGACAAATCCACGACTTTTTCGGAAACCTTTATGCCCTTGCTGGCAAGCTGACCTATAATATATCGAGATACCTTTGAAAGAGACGGATAATTGGAATCGGTATACAGAATTAGCTTTGAGGGCAATTTGCCAATCCGATTCAAATAATAATCGACGGAGTCGGGCATCAGCGCATAATTGTACCTGACAGACGATTTATCAAAACCGGGCACCGGGACTTCGGGCAGCGCCGCGGCCCCTCCCAAAATGACTCTTACAATAGACTCTCTATCTATCAAAAACGACAACGCCCGGGACAGCAGGCTTTCCTTTTGATACTCGCGCTCTCCGTTAAAGCCCAAAATAACCGAGCAAAAAGTATTTGCTGTCAAAGATGAATGAGACGCCGAAGAAATAAATTTCGGCGGGGGTTCCCCCAGGGTCGCTATCAGGTCAATATTCCCAAGTTCCATTGACAGCGCCGCTTCTTCGATATTTGCAAATCTCGAAAAAATCAGGCTGTCAAGATAAACTTCAGAGCTGTTGATATTGCTCGGTATTAAAGTTATCGAGCCCGGGCTTCGCCATTTTATTTTATATGGTCCGGCGCCATTCACGTTCCCGCCGGGAGTGGAAATTCCCGGTTTTGAAATAATATATCCTCCGGGCCCCGCGAGATATTCTTCGAATGCCGGAAAAGGTTCTTTCAACGTAATCGACAAAGATTTTTTATCTATCAGGAATATTCCGGCGATTTCGTTTCGGGCCCTGTGCCTGTATTCATACGCGCCCCGTATCGCCAAAACAAATGAAGTCGCGGGCGTCAATTTTGCCGACCTCGCCATTTTTTCAAATGAGTACGCTACGTCAACAGCTTCCACCGGTTTACCGGAGTGAAAAACAGCGTTATCGTCAATATAAAAAGTATAAGTCAGCCCTCTGATCTCATAGACCGAGGCAAGATCGGAGATAATATATCCGTTATCGTCTCTGGTCAACAACCCGCGATGTAAAAGCCTTCCAATCATCTTATCGGCGGGCGTGTCAATTTTCGATGGATCAAGATTAAGGTCCGAAAAATATGGTATCGTTAAAAATCCGCCCCTGTTTGATATAGCAATATACAATCTAATTTTAGCGGAAAGTTCATCGTAATAATATATCTCTACGAATTTGTCCGATTCGATTTCTTCGGATCGAGATATATTTTCATCCGACCAGCCAATCTTGCCTGTGGCAACAACCCGCTCATCATAATAAATTTCGAACTCTTCCCCCGGAATAACGCCAACTAATGAGCCTACATCGAAATAAACGACATTTGGAGACTTATAAATAATCGAACACTTAATATAATCCTGCGTTTCAGCGCTGGAAAGCTGGCAAGATATAAGAACTATAATTGCACATAAAAATTTCTTCATTGTCAACGCCCTCAAATTATAACCTTAATTTATCTTACGCCAAAACCGTGCCATCGGCAATCATTTTTTTATATTTTATAACGAGACGAATATCAACGTGTTAGGACGATGACATCAATATCATGCCTGTCTAAAGTGTGGAAATATTGACACAAGCATATAAAGGGGACACAACAGATTTAAAATATCGAAATAAACTGAAAATTATTACGCGCCTGCTATTTTTATCATCAGCATAATGAATATGCCGAATACGAGCCAAACAAAGCTTGAGATTTTTTCCTTATCGGCGTGAAAAGCCTCGGGAACCAAATCAATTGTGGCCACATAAAGAAATGTTCCGGCGGTAATGCCTGTTGGTATAGCGAGGCTGACGTTTTGCAGCGCGTGAATAAATGGAAGTGAAATTAAGGCTCCGAGCGGGGTCATTATCGCAAACAACAGAATTAACCCAATAGTTTTTTTCACAGAAAAGCCCGCGAGGCGAAAAATCGTAGCCAGCGAAAAAGCGGCTGTTGCTTTATGAGCTATTATCGCAATAAAAATAACCATGCCCAGCTCCGGCTCAAGCATTCCCACGCCAAGGCCAAAGCCGGCTGTCAATGAATGCACGGAAAGCCCGATCAAGGCTACAAACCCAACTACTTCATGCCTGTGTCCGCAATCCTCTCCGCAATGAAACTTATGGCTTCCAAATAAAATCCGCTCGACCAATAAAATTAGAACAAAACCCAAAAGAACCATCGCGCTGGCCGTACCGCTCGATCCCAATACAATCGCGTCCGGCAGCAGGTGAAGAAAGATCGCGCCCAAAAACACTCCCGCCCCAAAGGCGATAAAAAGATGAAGCTGGCGGTCGCTCCATTTTTTGAAAAGAGGCGGTGACGCTCCGGCAATAGCTACGGCAAAAATACCGGCGGTATACAAAAGTAATTTGCTTAAATGTATCTCCAAACTAAACTCCTCATTAGCTTGTTCAATTTCCCCGCCTGAATTTTAATGAAAGAATCTTAATGAACACAAGCATTATGTAATTTATTTTTTGATTTCATGGGCGATTTGAGAAAAATACTTATTACTGGGAAAACGCCACAATCAGCTTTTTAAGTGCTGTAGGCCTTTCTTGCCGCCAACAATCACTTGAGTAGCAAGATTTATAAAAAGTCCATGCTCAATAATCCCGGACCTCAAAGATAATTCCATTGCCAGCTCGTCTGGATTGCTTAATAAACCGAAGCGGCAATCGAGAATTATATTCCCCTGCTCAGTTCTGAACAATTTCTCTTCGCCATCTTCCCGCGCGGTTACTATGGCCCCCATTTGCTTTAGAAATTCAGTTATGGGGCGGGCCGCAAACGGAAGAACTTCAACAGGAACCGGGCATTTTTTCCCAAGAAAATCAGTCAACTTCGATTCATCAGCGACGATAATTACTTCTTCACTGGCTTCCGCTATTATTTTTTCGCGGAATAACGCGCCGCCGCCGCCTTTAACAAGATTTAGGTCGGGATCAACTTCATCGGCACCATCAATGGTCAAATCTATCTTAGGGCAGTCATCGAGCGTTGTAAGAGGTATTCCATTCCGCAAAGCTTCCCGCTCGGATTCTTTCGAAGTCGGAACGCCTAAAATATCGGAAAGTTCTCCTGTGATTATGCGTTTACCTAAGAGTTCAATCGTAATTGCCGCCGTTGAGCCGGTACCAAGCCCCACTACCATTCCGGAGTTGACAAAATCGACCGCTCGTTCGGCGGCGATCTGCTTATAAAGCTGGAGGTCGGTTTTTGAAAATTTGTCAGCCATTTTACTCTCCGGAAAGCCTCTCTCCTATTAATTTGATAGATTATATGACAGAAATTATTTTCTTCAAACCTTTAATAGAATCTTTGCCAAATTTTATTCTCATTATTTTTCTTCCGCCTCCCAATAATGCCGACATATCTCCAAGAGATTGGGCGTTAATAAGCGCTCCAAAAGTTGTTGAGCTTTGCGCATCATCGAAATCATCCGGAATAGCCA
>CAZKYQ010000039.1:0-18719 GCA_964556975.1 uncultured Ignavibacteria bacterium | reverse complement strand
CCGGTTTTCCCTCGCGTATTTCATATAAAATGGAGTCGTTTCCAAAGCGTGCTTTATGATTCCTCTAAGTTGTTTCTGCTGATATTCAACATGCCATTCTTCAGAGCGCCATTGAGATTTCCGAAGAAATCTTAAGGTTTTCCAAAACAGCTTTCCGTTTTTCAGGAGAGACGCTATTCCTTGTGCGTAACTTGCGCTACCGGATTTGACGCGCCGGGTCCGGAAATATATGTCCCTTAATTCATTAATAATCATTTTACATTAACCGGATCGGCAATCCTCTCATGGAATCTTCCTGATGGCCTTATCATGCGGTTGCGATTGAAGCCCGTTGAAAACTGCTGGGCCATTCTGCTTAGAATCAGCAATAGCTTATCCATATCCTCGGGAACTCCGATGGTTACTCGCAAGTAACAGCTCAATTCTCCGAAATCAGACAGGTCGTTTACCAGAATTCCATTGTCCTTCAAAAACTCTTTTGCGGAATTGGGGTCTGAAACCTTCAATAAAAAGAAATTGGCGGGAGTTATGTAAAAGTCGTAGCCGATATCCGGCAAATTGGAAGATAAAATCTTTTTTGAATGGTCCACGGTCTTAACATATTCACGCATATATTCATCGTTTTCTAAAACCGCCCCTGCCGCAATTTGAGAAATGGCGTCAATTTCGTTTTCTGATTTGAGCCTGTTAATGTATCCGATATTTTCAGGATCTGAAATGATATAGGCCGCTTTTAACGCCGCCAGCCCAAAGGCATGAGAAAAGGACCTGATAATTATAATATTGGGAAACTTTTCAACTAATTCCGCCGATGAAAAGCCGCTGAATTCAAAATAGGATTCATCGACAACCAACATTGTTTGCTCTGCGTAGGATAGCAGAAATACCAACTCGGCCTCGGTAAAAAATGAGCCGGTTGTTTCTGAGGGACTGCCGATATATAACAGCCTTGTTCGCCTGGTCAGGTTATTTATTACAGGTTCAATTCCGGGCGAAAAAGGATCGTCATGGATTACCTCCGTCACTCTGGCTCCGGCGCTTTTTGCCGCAAGAGTTTTACGGGGAGAAACGGGCCCATTTACCATCATTTCCGTCCCGGGTTCGAGGAAGGTCCTGGCAATATAATCTATCGCTGAATTTACGCCTGAAAAACATCCGATATTTTCTATCGGCATCCCGGCATAACCGGATATTTTCAATTTGAGTTCGCTTGCTTCGGAATCGGGATACCAATTCAAAGGACGGTTGTCAAGAAACTCTTTAACTGATTGCATAACTTGGGGGGACGGCCCGATTGCGGACTCGTTTCGGTTGAGTCTGAGCCGCTCGGACATTCCCCTGCCCGGCTCAATGTTCGGGTACTCCTCATAAGGGCACAGATCAAGTACGGCATTGGCGACCCTTACATGTTTCTTTTGCATTTTATCCCTGCCTTTTTATCAAAATATTATTTTCATCTTCATTGTGGTCTACAGCCTATCCATAATTATGGCTGTTGTAGCGATAGACGCTATGATTCCGGCAATTGACGCGGTGTTTTTTAGCCACGTTCTTTCCTTATTGATTTTAAACGGGACCATAATGATATCACCCGGCTCGACTTTCCTTTTAAATCCCCTTCGCCCGGAAAATATCCTGCCATTCGCTTTCACCAATCGCATCTCTTTTTTGTTCGCATTGCTCGTATAACCGCCCGCCTTATTAATGAAATATTCCGGTTTTTGTTTTGTTTTGAAGGTTATCGTTCCCGATGAGGCTATTGCGCCTAAGACCTGTATCCCCGATGGCGCTTCGGGAACAGAAATATGATCGCCATCTCGCAATGCGATATTGTCAGACGCGCTCGGGTCGTTGAGAAGTTTATTAATATCTATCACAATTCTATTCACGCGGCTCAGTTCCAGTTGGGAATTAATCTTGGGAACCGGCCGGTTAAGACTGTCAAGAACGGTTTCTTCGGTAGACAACAATATTGATTGGAGCTGGCTTCTTTCAATATTATCAGATATTGATTTCCTGTTAAAAACAATTCCTTCAATAAACGCGTCCTTTGTAAACCCGCCGCTTTGCCGGATCAAATCATATAGTGTTTTATTCTCTTCGGTAACAGCGTAGCTACCCGGGAATTTCACTTCTCCCTCAATAGTGACATTTTCGATTTCCTTCCAGCCCGGAATTTTCCTGATATAAATATTATCATCTTCTTTAAGCAGGGGATCCGCATCCCCGCCCTTATTGAATAAGGCTTCGTCTAAATTTGCAAAAAATACGCTGGCTGGTTTTCCGGGATTGAGCCTGGCAATCTCCGCCCTCAAGGCATAAGTTTGTTTCAATGGATTCCCTGCCAAAAATAAAAGGTCCGACAACCGCATATTGCTGTAATATTCGTAACGGCCCGGATTTTTGACTGTACCGGAAATTGTAACTGTCATAGCCCTTTTAATCTGGTCCTGCGAATAGACTACAAGGCTGTCTTTTTCTTTAAGGCGATAGTTCGTGGACATTTCGCCTTTTAAGATGGCTTCAATGTTTACGGTCAGTATTTCTCTTCTGAGGTCGGGCCAGGTCCTGAACAGGTTCGCGCGTTTTAGATAGGAATCCGATATTAACTGTTCGCCTGTATCAAGAAGATCGCTAATTCTCATTGAATCGGTCCGGCCGTATACTCCGGGGTGCTTAACATGCCCCGAAAGGAATACCGTATTTTTTCTGGCGCTGAACATAGACGGCACGTAAATCCTGTCGCCGTCCCGAACTGTAATAACATCTGATTCGAGCTCTTTACGAGTCAGGTCAACATTCTTAATAATCCGGCTGTCATTTTCGCCGATCCTGTCGATATCAATAGATTCAAGGAAAGCTTCCGCAGTCGCTCCGCCGGCAACGTCTATCAAGTCCTGTAAATTTTCGCCTCCCATAAGCTCATATTTCGCGGGACGCTTAATCTGCCCCGAGATGCTTACCACAGGCCCAACGACCGGCACGAAAATAACGTCGCCTGATTCAAGCCTGGAATCATCCGAATTGTCGCCCTCAAGGAGAAATCGATAGAGGTCTATTACTTTTAATACTTTATTGTTTCTGATATGCTTGATTCCGCGAAGACTTCCAGTGCTCGACGGCCCGCCCGCCAAATATAAGACGTTAAAGAGTGTCGATAGAGATGATGTAGTGTATCCTCCCGGCTTTTTTAATTCACCATACACAAACACTTTAATCTGTTTAATCTTACCGAGAGAAACGGAAAGCTGAAAATCGCTGTAAATTTTCGACATCGCCTTCCGGATCCGTTTCTCGAAATTGTCAATCGTCAATCCCCAGGCAATAATCTCTCCTACCTTAGGGATAAATATTTTACCCTCCCTATCTATGGTCAGGTTAAGCTGCATATCAACCCTGCCCCAAACGTTTATTAGCACTTTATCGCCAGGGCCAAGTTTGTAATCCGGGGGAGGAGTCGATTCCATGATGGGAGAAAAACTCCCGGGTGCGGTATCAAACATGTTATAACCGAAAAGTTTTAAATTCTCTAAGGGCCCGCCATTGCTTTGATTTACTTTGTTCGCGTAAGCTTTCGCTTTGTTTGTCCCTGATCTTTCAAAATTAACAGTATCGCCGCCTGAAAAAATCTCCGGAGTGTTGTATTTTTCGATTTGTCCCGCATCGGGCTTTGTCTGTTTTTCCAGGGCCTGATATTTCTCTAAAATTGCATTTTCGTTCATTATTGTTTGTGGCAAAACATTTGCCGCCACAGACAGCATTATCAAAAGAGTAAGCAAGAATTTTGTTTTCATTTTTATCCCCATTATTATCATTTCCCATAATGGGTAATTCAAAGCCCATGCCATAAAATCCGAACCTGAGAGAGGGGTTGTATGCTATTTCATACCAAGTGGTTACGGGGGTTCGACTATGGGCGTGTAATTCTCAATTAGCGATCTTTCGGAAAAATAATCGCCTGTTTGGGAAAAAAATACCCGTTCATGGTAAGGTACATAATGAGACATTTCTGTATAATAAAATGCCGCGTTCTCTTTTTAAAATATATCCGATGTGAGCGAAAAGATTACTTACTTCAGCAAGGTGGCTTTTTTAATCTGTGAAAAGCCGCCGCCCGCAAGCCTGAAGAAATAGACCCCGGTCGGCCGGTTTTGCCCATCCCAAATATAAGTATGACTGCCAGGCCCAAGTTCATTGAAAATCAAGTTTTCCACCAGCCTGCCTTTTATATCATAAACATCCAAAGAGATATTCATATTTTCCTGAATGCTGAATCTTATGACGGCCTCGGGATTAAAAGGATTTGGATAAACAGGTTCTAAAGAAAATCTTCGCGGCTTACTCACGTCTGAATCTTCAATACCGCTGGGAGTATCGGTGAGAATAAGGGTTATAAATGAATCATTATCACCAAGAAACAGGTTCATGCCGGACGCGAAAATTCCTTTAGCAATACCGGGGCTGTCGTAGGCCGCGATTTCATAAGGGCTGAGCGGATCGTTGATAGAATAAACCACCACTCCCGCGGAATCGTCAGCCACAAAAAGTATTGTATCGCTCCCGGCGGCGTCATTGGCGTAAAACGGAGTATTAATAATGGATAGCGGAACCGGAGAGGCGGGGTTGACAATGGAAAACATTGTTACTCCACTTGCGCCCTCGCTCAAGAAAAGATTGTCGCCATCACGGCTGATATTGAGCGCGTCTCCCGAAGACGTATCGGCATCTACCAGAATCGGAGCTGTTGGTTCCGTGATATCATACGTTTCTATGCCTTGCGGAAAAGAAACAGCATAGAGATAATTTCCGTTGCCACAGATTCCCGTAGCTAATCCGCCAGGCTGGATATTGGTTACAAACTGCGGATCGGCCGGCTCTGAAATGTCCAGGACAATTATGCCGTTGTTGAAGTCCGCTATGTATGCGTAATCTCCAACCGCATAGACATAATAGGCGGCGCCTGGCGTATCCCAAGACGAAAGATAAATGGGAGCCGTTGGATTCGTGATATCGAATATGGCAATTCCCTGGTTCCAATCGGCGACAAGGGCCAAAGTATCAAGTAAAAACACGGAATTCGCCAACCCGGGCGTATCGTATCCAAATATCTTTTGCGGCCATTGCGGATTACTTATATTGATAACGGAGAAGCCATCGGTCCAATCACCCAAAAAAGCGTAATTCCCCGACACAACCATATCGTGCGGGTTGCCATCGGTTACAATAGAGCCTTGATAATACAACCCCCACTGCGCAAAACAAGGGACAGACAGCAGTAAAACAAAAACCAATGAACTTATAAAAATTATTTTAGCCCTATCTTTTTTCATTGATATTTTCCCTACTAAATATATGGCAATTTACGTGCCGATCAAGGGAAATTAAATCGACCATTTGTTCAGTTTTACAACTCCATAACCCTTTATGTTCCAACAGATAAAATAACAATTCCCAAGATTAAGTCAACCCCTCAATTGCCACCGTCGCACGGCGTGCAAAACGATGCGCACTTTTTACTTGTAAAATTGGCTTTTAAATTATTACTCACATAGTTATTTTGGCAGATAATGGCTGGCTCGATTAAAAATCAATTAAAATTGCCCGGAGTTTTTAAGTGTCATCATCCGGCGCATAAACAATTTGGTTATAATGTTTCGCCATATCATATTTTTGTCGAAAAAAGCTGTTTTCCCGGCGGTTGCGTGGAATTTCTCTGGCGGTGCCATAATTTTGAAAAAGGGAAGAAATGCCCTAAAAACTATAAGCATGTCGGCAGGGGATGCTCCTCCTGTAAGAAATTTCATGATGAAAAAATGCATTACGAACCGACAACCAATCTCAACGAAAACGAACTGCGCCGTTTTCTGGATGATCTCAAAGAATATCGCGGATGGCTTGAGGATATGGCGAACAAAAGAACGCGGTTTTCCGGCGTTTTAGATTCAATCACGCCTCACCTGATGATGACAATTGAAAACGGCAGAAATTCTGTCGTGATGGATGGTTTTTACGCGTCATTTAGGGATAGTTATTTCAACAACTATCATTTTGAAGATAATATTTATATGAGGCTGTCAGGGAATTTTCTCTCCAAAACCAAACTCGCGCCGGGAGATGAATTTGAATCTGATGCCGTGTTTACCGAAGACCGCGGGAGGATCATCATGCGCAGTCCCAGGAATATCGATATTGAACGAAATGGTGAGAACGGTAATATCTCCCCGGCCCGCGCCCGGATAGCCCGCGCTACCGGAAAGATTATACAGGGACCAATCGAAAAATGTAAGACCTGCGAATATTGTTCGTTGATCGATATCGAAGACCGGTCTCGCCGGAAAACTGTCAGGTACCGGCGATTTTATTGTTTGCGGGGAATTACTGATTCAGAAAATTGCGTTGTGCGATTGGAGGAGAATTATAATCAGCGTAAAAATATTTCCAGACCCAGATTTTAGTATGTTTTTTTTTATCCCAACGGAAGGAACTGTTGAAAAACCTTTGAACGTCAATCTCATGCTTCAGTTTTAAAAACCATTGATTTCAAGAGAGAAGATCACCGCGTCGTTCCGCCTTTGGCGGGACTCCTCGCGATGAAAAAAGGCTGGACAGTAATATATTTTTATAGCCTTTTATTTGCCTCTTCAGAAAGAAATGCTCTATAGTTCAGCCCGCTGATTTTGGAATTTCTCATGGCAGATATAAAACGGGGGATTTCGTCTGGATATATCAGTTTCGCTTCTTTTATCTCTCTTACATCCCGCGGTTTAATATCGCCGCTGATATAATCGGCGGCGAAAATATGCGATACCCAATTTATATGTTCATCTTCCGTTTCAAATTTTACATTAATTCTCAATATGTATTTTTCAAGCTCTATCTCAGTTCCGGTTTCCTCAAGGGCCTCCCGCTTGGCGGCGATCTCAAAATGTTCATTGGGAACAGCGCCGCCGGACGGCGCCCTGAAAAGGCCCGGAGGATAGAAATGCTTGGCGATAAAAATGAAACCGTTATTTTTCTTGATATACATAGTTATATCATGGGCGCGGCCGTTTTTCATACTGCCGGAAACAACCGACAGCTCGCGTTTGGTCATAGCCTGAACAAAGCTAAGCTCTTCCGGCTTTCCGTATAAAGCTTCCATGCTTCCAACCTGTGGGGCGATATAGCTCAAAGTATCTCCAGTTCGTCTTCCAATAGCTGGCGTTGATAAAGCTTGAAATATTTCCCTCCCGCTGCAATCAACTCGCGATGTTTGCCTTTTTCGGAGATTACTCCATCCGATAAAACCAGTATCATATCGGCGTCTTTTACAGTTGATATTCTATGAGAAATCATTATTGTCGTTTTTCCGGAGAGGATTTGGCGCAGGTTGGTGAGGATCTCTTCCTCGGTCCGGGTATCTACCGCGGAGAAGGCGTCATCAAGAACCAGGATTTTAGGATGTGACGATAAGGCGCGCGCAAGGGCTGTGCGCTGCTTTTGCCCGCCGGAAAGAGTGATGCCCCGTTCGCCCAATATGGTATCATAATCTTTTGGAAATTCCTCGATCTCGGAGGCTATCGCCGCAAAAAGCGAATACTCTTTGATAGAATTTATGCCTATATCTGGTTTGCCGTAGGCTATGTTTTGCCCGATTGTATCAGAAAATAAAAACGTCTCCTGCATAACGGGAACGATTTGCGAGCGGAGGCAATCAAGGGCGTAATCGTTAATATCGATATCGTCGATGAAGATCATCCCGCGCTCGATAGGATAAGCCCTCATTAACAACGATATAAGCGTTGATTTGCCGCTCCCCGTATCACCGATCAACGCGACGTTTGTGCCTGGTTCAATTACGATATTTATATCTTTGAGAACATCATTCTCATCATATGCGAATCGCAAATTTCTAAATTCGATTTTACCTGCAATATCCCTGGTAACAGGTTTTGCGCCGTTTTTCACTATCGGGCGTTCCAGAAGAATCTGATTAATCCGCCCAAGCGACGCTTTCCCTCTTTGATACAACCCTACTACCCAGCCAAGCGCGGCCATTGGCCAGATTAGCAGCAAAAGATAAGCGCTAAACGCGACAAAATCGCCGAGGCTAATAGCCTCTTCGATCACAGCCATGCCGCCAAACCATAAAACCGATATAACCGCGATGCCGCTGAAAAGTACAATAGACGGAAAAAAGAAGCCCCAGATTTTGATCATCGACATATTTTTTCTGATATATTCGAGACATAGCTTGGAAAAATCGTCAATCTCGGAGTTTTCCTGCACATAAGCCTTGACCACCCTGATACCGGAAAAACTTTCCTGCGCTCTCGCGGTGATATCGGAGTACTGTTTTTGTATTTTCGCGTAACGTTTATTTATTTCACGCCCCAGAAAAAACACGAGGATTGTTATTAATGGCATCGGTATCAGCGCAAGGAAGGTAAGTTTCGGGCTTATCATTATCATTAGAGATATGGCCATAACAAGGGCGAAAGCGGTGGAAAAGAAATACATTATGCCCGGCCCGAGCATCGCGCGGACAGAATCCATATCGTTAGAGGCGCGGGCCATAATATCCCCGGTAGGAGTTTTATTATAATATTGCTTGTCCAATGTCAAAAGATGGGCGAAGAAATCATTGCGAAAATCATATTCTACTTTTCTTGACGCCACAATCATGGTTTGTCTCATCATAAATCTGAAAATTGCCGAAATGACCGTTACAATAATTATTGCGATTGCATACCCGGCAAGTCCCGACGAAGTTATATTGCCTTCAAGTCCGTTGATGGCGTTTTTTAGAATCCACGGCCCGGCGAGCATGAAAGCATTCGTGAACGCGACCGCGAAAACACCGGCGATCAGAAGTTTTTTATAGCGAAGCAGGTACGGCTTGAGAACGCTTAGAGTTGATTTGTCTTTGTTTTTCATAGACAATTATGAAATTGAGTTACGCGCGGTTTGTCAAGTTATAATATTTTTTAAGCATTGCCCCAAAATCCTAACCGTTAATTTTTCTGAGCAATAAAGACACCCAACAAGATTATCAAGCCCGAAAGGATACTTCCTCCCGACAGTCGTTCGCTTAATATGAAAAAGGCGAGAATCGCCGCGATTACCGGCTGAAGATTCATAAAGACTGCCACCCTCGAAGGGGAAAACTGCTTAATAGCCCAATACCAAAGCGTATAAGCGATTACCGAAGTAAGAACCGCCGTATATGCCACGCCTGACCAGCCGACAAAACTAACTTTGGAATAATCAAATTCGGCGGCGAAATAAAACCCGAGCGGCATAAAAATCAATGAGCCAATAATTGACGAAGATGCCGTCACTATAAAGGCGCCTTTTTCTTTAACTAGAGGTCTTCCAAGCACAGAATACGCGGCCCACGCCCAAACGGCGATAATAATCAGAAAATCTCCAAAAAGATATTCCCATTTTAGGCCAATCCCTTTCTCGACGAAAAAGGCGATTACTCCAATAAGCGCTATTGCGATGCCAGCAGACTTTCGCTTAGAGGGCTGTTCTTCCTTTCGAAGTATTGACAGCCAATAGATCCAAACGGGAGTCGAGGCATATAGCAGAGCGGCATGAGTGGGAAGCGTATAAGAAATTCCTACAAGAAAAAATATTTGATTTATCGGATAAATTAAAATCGACAGCAAAAGCAGAAGAGGCCACTTGTTTTTTTCAAAACGGAAAAAGCTTCTTTTTATGATAATTATGGCTAAAAAAACCGCGGACGCGAGTATAAACCTGTAAAAAGCAAAGACCATAGGCGCCATTTCTGCCACCGCCGCCTTTGCCACCAAATATGTGCCCGCGGAAAATAACGTATGTACCGACAGGGCAATGTAAACTAAACCGTTGCCGCTGTCTCTTTCGCCTATTCTATTATGCAGGTATATTCACCAAGAGTATCGGATTCAGCTATGACCAGAACTTTCCATTCGCCTTTCCATTCGGGAAGGAGCGTTTTAGAACTCCAGACTCGATTGCGAGCATATTTTGCGGGCAATAGGACCCGAGCCATTTCTACATCGTTGTAAATCCATACATGCTCAACAGAAGCTTCATCGCCGCCATTAAGAACGTTAGACCAGAAAAAGACCGTCCCGATATCAGAACTGAATTTTGTTTCTCTGGAGATCGGCTCTCGTTCTTCAACGCCCTCGCAAAACGCGGCTTCTTTCAGGGTAAGTAAAGAAGCGGTTTTGGCAGGCTCTTCCGGTACTTCAGTCTCTTTGGCGGTCTCGGTTTGAGAGACCTCCTCGGTTTTTTTCGCCGGTTCCGGTTCGGGCGCTTGCGAAAAAGCAGGCATTATCAACACGCCCAGAAAGATAAAAGTGAAAAGATGAACCCTCATGTTCCCTCCTTGTTTAAGGTTGGCATTTTTTCAGATTCAAGGGCCTTAAGTTCAAAATTGACGTCCATGCGATGCCGCCTTGATTTAAAAGATATAATACGCTACCTGCAATGTCTTCGGGGCGCAATATGCCGGGTTTAGCGGCAATCTTATCATGGGGCGCTCCGCCCGCGAAATAAGTAGCTGTTGAACCGGGAAGGATAATCGATACTTTGATATTATGCTCGCGCAATTCAAGTCCAAGCGATTCGGAGAAACCTAATAATCCGTATTTAGTCGCGCAATATCCCGCAAACCCCGCTATCGGCGTCTGCGACGCTCCTGAACCTATATTGATAATATATCCCGATTGCTGTTTGACCATCTCTTTCGCCGCAAGGCGGGACAGTAAAAAAACCGCCCCGAGATTCACGTCGTACATTTTCTCCCAGTCGGCAATTTCAATATCGATGACGTTCCCCTGAATTCCGATTCCCGCGTTGTTAATTAGAATATCGATGCCGCCTAAAAAATCAATGGCAGATGAGAACAGCATGTTCAGTTGTTTCTCCGAAGCCAGATCCGCGGCGCGGAATCCTACTTTTGATTCAGTAGGTTCAAGCTCTGTTTTTAGTGCGGATAATAGCTTTTCATCTCGCGAAGTTAAAAACAAGTCGGCGCCTTCCGACGCCAGAGCCTTAGCAATGGCCCGCCCTATACCTTTAGAGGCCCCGGTAATAATCGTTCTTTTGCCGTTAATCTCCATTTTCATCATCCAACATCTGATATTCTATTGATTCTGCATTCAATTTTCCAAGAAAAACTTTTGGCAGCCTAATTTTAACTTTAAGAACGCCATTATTATCGACCGAATCGATCACTTGTCCGAATGAACGTAAAATGCTTAACTTGCCTCCATCCGCGGGATGAATATCCGCGATAATTGTCGCCTTGGATTTTTCCAAATAATTTTCAAGCGATTCAAGAAATCTGTTTATGCCTTCTTTTGATACCGCCGAGATAAAACGGGCGTCCGAATACTTGCTTAAAAGAAGCCTGAACATCTCAGGATCGCTGAATTTATCTATTTTGTTAAATAGATGTATAACCGGTATATCACCGCAGCCCAGATCGTTCAGGACGCTGTTGACCGTAGAGATTTTTTCCTCGAAATCTTCATCGGCAATATCGATAACATGAAGCAATAGGTCCGCGCTGGACGCCTCGAAAAGGGTCGATTTAAAAGGAGCAACCAAAGAAACGGGAAGCCGCTTAATAAAGCCAACCGTATCGGACAGCAATATTTTGTTGCCGTTTGATAAATCCAGCCGTCTTGTGGTCGAATCAAGAGTGGCAAAAAGATAATTCGCGGCTGTAATATCCTCTCCTGTCAAAAGATTAAATACCGTGGACTTGCCGGCGTTTGTATATCCGACCAGACAAACGTTAAAAAGCCCCTTGCGCCGTTTCCTCTGAACAAGCCTTTCTCCTTCAATATTTTTTATTTTCTTTTTTAGATCGCGGATCCTCAATCTTATCAGACGCCTGTCGGTTTCGAGCTGCGTTTCGCCGGGCCCTCTCGTGCCAATGCTTCCTTCCTGGCGTTCAAGATGTTTCCATCCTTTCGCCAGGCGGGGAAGAAGATATTCGAACTGGGCAAGCTCAACTTGGATTTTCGATTCGCGAGTGCGGGCATGAAGCGCGAATATATCGAGAATTAATCCGGGACGATCAATTACTTGCGTTTTTATATTTTTCTCAAGATTCATTTGCTGCGAAGCCGAAAGCAATGTGTCAAAAACAACAAGGTCCGCGTTCTTTTCTTTTACGAGGCGCGTAAGCTCTTCAACTTTGCCCTCCCCGATTAAAGTCGACGGGTTGAAGCGCTCAACGTATTGCGTTATGCTCCCCACGACTTTTCCGCCTGCGGTCCTTGAAAGGCTTATAATTTCATCAAGCCTGTTGTTTTGATTATTATGGTTCTCGCTTTTCTTATAAGCCCCCACAACAATAGCGCGCCGCTTAAGCTTTTTCTGTAATGTTCCGTCAAAGAACGATTTCATTCTTTGGCCCGTTCCTCCAATAATTCGTATAAAGTTGAAGCCGCGTTTTTAGGCAGGTTTTTTTGGGGGATCTTCAATACTTTCAATTTTTTATAGAATGATAATGTGTCAATTTCAATAACATATCCGATTTTTATTTCGCGGGACGGCTTGGCGGCAATATTGTCCACAAAAACCATCGAGGATGCGGCGGCCTCGCCCGCCAGAGTACGGCTTTTAAAAATGCGGGCGGCGAATAGATATTTATCAAGCCGCATTACAAACTCTTTTCAATAAAAATATCCGATGATATCCTATCCAGCCATTCTTTAAGCTGGCGGCGGGTTTTTTCGCGGCGCGCCATCTCTTCGATAGTCTCATAATCTGTTTCTATATCAATTGGAGAGGATAACCGCTTTTCTTCAACTCTCAACAAATGAAACCCATAATCGCTTTCAACGGGCGGCGAAACCTCTCCTATATCGAGGTCCTGAATAGCGTTGATAAATTCCGGAAGCAAGTCGGCGGCGGAATACCACCCCAGTTCGCCTCCTTTGTCGGAGGAATTGTCATCATCGGAATATAGTCTTGCGGTTTCCTCAAAATCGGCCCCGTTTTTAATCGCCCGGTACAAGCTATCCGCGAAACTTAATTTCTTTGCTTTGTCCTCCTTCGATGGAGAAAGGCTTATAAGCACATGGCTCGCCCTTACCCTGCCCTCTTTACGGCCCGTCACTTTGATAATATGAAAACCGAATATTGTCTCAACGACTTCCGATATTTCCCCTGGCTGCAGCGAAAAAGCGGCTTTCTCAAATTCCGGCACCATTTCACCCCGGCCGAACCAGCCCAGATCTCCGCCTTGATCTGCGGATGGATCATCCGAATAGTTTTTCACCAGAGTTTCAAAGTTTTCACCTGCCAGAGCTTTATCTTTAATAAGAGCCGCAAAACGATACAATGAATCCTTGGTGGCTTCGCCCGGAGCTATTCCAATCAGGATATGAGACAGCCTTATGCCTGCCGGTTTTTCAGGAAGAGAGTCCCGGTTGGCCTCATAGAACTGCCTGATTTCTCCCGAGGACACCTTTACATGAGATAGCCTGCCCTGAATAAGCTTGTCTTTTAAAAGCTGGTTTTTTATTTCGTCTTGATATTGTTCGCGAAGCTCTCTAAGCGTCAAACCCTCGGTACGAAGCTGTGTGAGAAATGCCTCTTCAGAAGGGAATTGAGATTTTATCATTTGAATCTGGTTTGTCAGCGCTTCATCGACCTCTCTGTTGGATACGTTAATGGTGCTGTCTTTGCGGGCCTGGACCAAGAGAACTTTATCTTCGATCATTTTATCCAAAAATTCCCCGCGCATACTGTCAAGTTTTGCTTCATTGGGTATCTTGAGCTTATTTTGGATAGCAAAAATCTGTATCTGAGCGTCGAGCTCCGAAAGCAAAATTATTTGATTGTCAACCGTCGCCACTACTCTGTCGATAACGTCAGCCATGGCTCCTGTAATCATTACCGATGTTAAAAGCAGGAATAATAATATTCTTTTCATCTTACCGTCCGTTCTGTATTAAACTATTTTTAGCGCCGTTTCGTTTTCCTGTTTTGTCTCATATGAGCAGGCAATAGACATTGTCAATATTACAACTAATGCAAAAAACCTCCGGATCATCGCGTTCCCTTTGCTTCGTCCGCGGCATTCAAAGTGTCCTCTTCTGTAATGCCAAGATCATTCTTTAATAAATCAAAATCAATAAAATACTCCGCCGTTTCCTTATTCTTATTTACTTGATCTCTTACGGCTTTGATACGCCTGTTCGCATTGATTTTGCTTGATATATCGCTTTTAACAAGATGAACGGGCCTGCGTTCTCTTGTCAGTCTTTCAGTTACCCTAAACACCCAGTAATTTCCATACATTTTTACAGGGCCTCCGAGTTGGCCAATCTTCATTCCCTCCGCGGCGTTATATATTTCTGTAAATCTTTTTACGGTAAAGAAATTAAAATCCCCTCCCAGGGACGCGGTTTTCTTATCGGTTGAGTATTTTCTTGCCATTATCTCAAAATTAGCCCCTAATTTAAGCCTTTGCAACAATTTTTGAGCTTCCGTCTCGGTCTTTAAACTTATGGCCGAAACCCGGACTTGCTCAGGCCTGAAAAAATCATCAGGATGTTCTTCATAGTATCTCTGTATGTCCTCATCGGTGGCAATTTTGACGGCGCCCAATATTTGTTTGTTAAATTCCTGAATCAGCCAATTTTCCTCATATTCTATAAGAGCGTCTTTGTAAGCCTGCAACGTATCGACTTTGAGCCTAAGAGCCCGGTCAACTAGTATGTGATCACGGGCATAGCCCTCAAGGAAATATTCCATAACAAACCTATCTTTAAGTTCGGGCGAGCGATATGGATTGAATAATTCCATAATATCCAAATAATCCCGTACAGTCATTCCGCCGCCAGTGTACGAGATTATTTTATGTTCCAGCGATTCGGATGAAAAACCCTGATATTGTAAACACGCCGAGCTCGGCATGTCTTTGGGAAGGCCCCCGGCGCTTCTTATTGAATCGGAAACTTGCGCCATTAAATCCACGATATCCCAATTAATCTTATAATTATAATCCTCCATTATTTTTTTCTTATATTCGTCTGTCTGCAACATTTGACTGTATCTTGACGCTATCGTTTTATACCTGTTCCACTCTCTTTCAAGGTCTTCATTGGAATGTTTTATTCTGTCAAACAACTTTACTATGCTCCAGCCGAATTTAGACCGAAATGGCTTTGTATATTCGCCATAATTAAGCTCATAGGCCTTACTTTGCGTCTGCTCATCATATTGTCCAAAAGGCACATAGCCTAAGCTGCCGCCTCTCTTTTTACCAAGCTTCATAGTTGAGTATTCCAAAACTAACTTGTCCCAGCCACCGCCGCTTTCCAATTTTTCATAAATGCTGTCAATTAAAGCCGAATCAGGGACAGCCAAAACTCCAAACTGGATTTCTCCGCCGTATTTATCAAAATACTGCCGCACTTCGGAATCACTAATATCGGTCGCAATGGTTGCGTCATGCTTGTAGAGTTGTTGATTGAGATAGCTCCGTATGGTCGAGGAGTCCATTTCAAATGACAACCCGGCTTCTCTCGCGGCTTCAATGTGCAGGAATCTTTCTAATGAAAGTTCCAAGTGCCTTTTTTTCTTTTTATACTCATCCTGAACGTTTTTGAATTTAATGTTTTTATACTTTTTATTTACATCTCCCAAGGTCAGCGTATGCGCGCTGGTTCTTATAATTACGCGCTTGTCGTTAAACCTCTCTTCGTCCTCGGTTTCCCGATTGGTACCGCAATTAAGAAATAAAATCGCGATAAAAGCAGTTGTCAGAAATCTTTTAGCAAAAATCATCATCGCTCCGTTTTTTACATGCTGGAGAGTAATCGGTTCATAGTTTTAAAATTATATCACCCCAAGAGCGTTCGCAAGGTCTTTATGAGCAAACTACTGTCCGGCTTATTTAATTTCAACTTTAAGGCAAATCCTTTCGAGGATATAAATTCCATCTTTCCTTGAATCCGATTTCGCCAGCCCTCAATTTCAGATTTGGAGAAAGTCCTGTCTTTATTGAATTCGATATAAAGATTGCCCTTTTTGAATGATAGCCGTTCCGCCCCCAGTTCCGACAGCAATATCCTGCATGCGGCTAAATTGATAAGATTTTCCACTGCTTCGGGGTATGGGCCGTATCTGTCCGCTATTTCTTCAGCCAAGGCATCCAATCGGCATGTTTCATAAATGTCAGAAATGTTCCTATAAAGTTCAACCCTCAAATCGGGTTCATCTATATATGATTCCGGTATATATAGATCGAGATCGGTTTGAATCTTTATTTCAACTTTCGGGCGCGGAGGTTCTTTTTGCTTCAGTTCCGCCACGGCCTCCTCAAGCAATTTACAATAGAAATCAAAACCGACCTCTTCGATAAATCCGTGCTGTTGAGCGCCGAGAATATTCCCGGCCCCTCTTATCTCAAGATCTCTCATGGCAAGCTGGAACCCTGAACCCAACTCCGTAAATTCCTCAATCGCTCTAAGCCTTTTTCGGGCCTTATCTTTCATTAATTTTAAAGGCGGCACAAGCAGATGAGCAAAAGCCCGTCTGGATGATCTCCCGACCCGTCCGCGAAGCTGGTAAAGCTGAGCAAGCCCCAATTTGTCCGCTCGATCAATAATAATCGTATTAACCGAAGGCATATCCAGCCCGGATTCAATAATAGTCGTGGCCAAAAGCACCTGGTATTTTTGAGCGACAAAATCTATCATTACTTTTTCAAGCTGCCGCTTCGGCATCTGCCCATGTCCTACCGCTATGGTGATTGTTGGCATTAGCTTCTTTAAATATCTGTAAATGGCGTAAATTGACTCCACCCGATTATGCACGAAAAATACCTGCCCGCCCCGTAAAAGTTCATGATTGACCGCCTCGATTATTGTCTTTTCTGAAAACAAGGCCACCTCTGTTACAATTGGAAGGCGGTCTTTGGGAGGAGTGTTAATCATAGACATATCTCTCGCGCCCAAAAGAGACAGCTGTAATGTCCGGGGGATGGGGGTCGCTGTTAAAGTAAGGCTGTCAACCTGCGACCTAAGTCTTTTGATTTTCTCTTTATGGGCGACCCCGAATCGCTGTTCTTCATCTACAATCAGCAGCCCGAGATGTTTAAACTCAATATCTTTCTGCAAAAGCTTATGAGTGCCGATTACAATATCAACGGTACCGTTTTTCATTCCCTCTTTGACAAGCTTCGCTTCTTTGGTCGACCTGAAACGCGAGAGCAACTCCACTTTTACTGGAAATGGCGATAATCTATCTCTGAAAGTCATCTGGTGCTGCTGTGCCAGAATAGTCGTGGGCACCAGTACCGCAACCTGCTTCCCGGATTCCACCGCCTTAAACGCGGCTCTGATAGCAACCTCCGTTTTGCCGTAGCCGACATCGCCGCAAACAAGTCGGTCCATGGGCGCAGCCTGCTCCATGTTCGTTTTGATATCATTGATAGCTGAAAGCTGGTCCGGCGTCTCAACGTACGGGAATGACGCATCAAGCTCCATTTGCCATGGCGTATCTTTCTTATGGGCGAACCCGCCAAGAGCCTGCCGCTTCGCATAGAGTTCGATCAGGTCGCGCGCCATATCCATTACGCCTTTTTTAGCGCGGGCCTTTGTCTTTTCCCAAGCGCCCGAACCAATGCGGGAAAGAGTTGGCCGGCCGTCTTTACCGCCGAATTTCTGCACCCTGGAAAATTCTTCGATAGGAACATAAACCTTATCATCGCCGGCGTAATAAATCAAAAGACAATCCCGTTTTCTGCCGTCAACAATGATTGTCTTAAGCCCCATATATTTTCCAATACCGTAATCCATGTGGACCACATAATCGCGGGGCTGCAAGCTATGATAGCTGGAAAGGGCAATTCCCTCTTTGAACCTGCGTATTTTTCTTCTTGGCCTGGAGCGGGCGAAAATTTCATGGTCTGTTAAAAACCACAGTTTTATATCCGGCAAGCCAAAACCGGATGATATCCTGCTTTTCTCCATTGGAACGGCAATCTCATAATCGGAAAGCAATTCGCCCAATCTCATCTTAGGGCCTTCGCCATCGCAAAAAATCATCGTTGAATAGCCCGAAACCTCATACTCTTTTATCTTCTCCATAAATAGCTTTATATGCGACCCAAATGGTTCCTGCGGGGAAGTTGGTATTTTAATTCCGTTATCGCCGGATTTTATAAGGCCGGACAACTTAATGTTTCTAAATTCGGACAAATTATAATTGAGCTTTTCAGGATCGATGTAAATTTCGTTTGGCTTGCCGAATGGATAATCGCTTTTAGTGTCAAATCTATCCAGCGATTTTCCCATAATGGTTTCATATTCGCTCTGAATCATATCGAAATCGTCAAAAACTATTATCGTGTCTGATGGAAGGTAATCGGCAATTGATGGCATTTCTTCTATGAACAGTTGTCTGAAAAACTCCAGGCCGTCATACGCATGGTTAGGTCCAAGCGCTTGATGCAGGGCAATTGCCTTATCCTGAGGAAGAAATTCTCCGGCAGTCTCGACTATGCCGAAATCAATAAGAATCTCCCTTAAAGGCAATATGACCGCATGGTCGAGCTTTTGCAAAGATCTCTGGGTCAGTACAGAGAAACATCTTATGGAATCAACCTCGTCGCCAAAAAACTCGATACGAACGGGCTCCGACGTTGTCGCGGGAAATACATCGATTATCCCCCCGCGCACCGCGAAATCGCCAAGCTGCTCTACCAATGGGCG